>NZ_JBNDHT010000054.1:0-39530 GCF_056755115.1 Rhizobium sp. SVR5-2C
ATGGCGTCGAGCGTGCGGCCTTCGATGCGGGCGATCTCGGCACCGATCAAGGCGGCACGGTTTGCAAAGGTCTCCGGGCAGTTTTCGGCCCAGACCTGCAATTGTTTGTGATGGGCAGCGAGAGCTTCGACATGCTGCCGGCTTTGGCCAGCCGTGGCAGAGCCGCAGAACGCAGCATGGGACAACGCACTGTAGAAGTAATACTCAGCCACTTCAAAGAAAGATGGAGATGTCCAAAGCAGCCGTTGCGCCCTTGATGAAGCGTCAATGGCGGCGGCATAGTCGCCGGCAAAGAAGCGCGCCTGCAGCTTTCTGATCCAGTACCAGCACTCGGGGAGGGCCAAGCGCGAGTCACTCGCCAAATGGCGTTCGAAACCAAGCTCATTAAATTGCTCACTATCAAAGGTGCCGAACTTCGGCGTCAATCCGCGAAGCGTTCGGACAAGCCCAAGTTGGGCCTTGATAATGTCGATGACGAGACCAAACCGCGCCTTCTTCGCAAACGCAAAACCATGTTCTGCTTCGAGTTCGACCTCGGCGAGCGGGTCACCCGCCGCGAGAAGATTCGTGTTCAGGTTGTTGCAGGTATAAGCCGCAAAAGTGAGATCGCCTATCTTGTTCGCAGCATCGAAAGCGCGACGCACCAAATCGCGGCCGGTCTTGACGTGCCTCGTCCATGGCATGACGAGATTTCCGAAGGACATATAGGTACGCGCCTGAAAGCGTTGCAATCCACGCTTTTCCACCAGGTCATAGCCGAGTTGGCCGAAGCGGAAGCCGGCCTCATAGTTACCGAAGTGCGGTCCAGCAATCATGCCAAGCCAGACGTAGGCGAAGCATGATCCATCGCTGTTGCCATGCTCGAGACTGAGATTGACCATCCGGCAGATGACGAGTGAAACCAGATTATCATCGGTGAACAGTGCCGGCGTCACGACCTCGGTCAGAACATCGAGAGTGGCTAGTGCGTCTGCGTCATTCATCAAAGGCCCGTCGATAAGGCCCTCTATCGACCGGCTTCCGAGCTGCGACCAGATTCGATCGTACTCGCGACGCACTTCCTCCCTCGTCGGATGCGGTAACCATTGGGTGCCGACCCGTTGGAGGTATTCAAGACAGACCTCCACGCCGCTGTCGCTCTGGTCCAAAGTCGTGTAAAGCGTCAGGCGCAAACGTGCGACGGCGGCGATATCATGCACGTCTCTGGAAAGCCGTGCCAGCATCGAAAGCCGAGTGTTCGCCGCTGCCAAATCAGCCGTCAGCAATTCGCACTCGGCCATGTGGAATTGGACAGCAAAGAAGAGCGGGTAGTTGCGTTTCCGGCTCGCCTCGGACAGCAGCATCTCGCCGACCGCAAGATACTTCAATGCCGAGGTGTAGGCTGTCGCCGCCTTGGCGCGCTTGCCCGCAATCAGGTTGAGCTCAGCCAGTTGCTCACGTTCATCCTGCGAAGTCATCAAAGGCGCGCCTCGGTTAAGCTGATTGACGATCTCGAAGATCGCCTCCTCACGCTGCTCGGGAGGCGTATGCGCTGCCAGTTGCCTGCCGATCCGCAGATGGGCCTCGGCTCGTAAGCCTTCCGGGATCAGCGAGTAAGCCGCCTCCTGTACCCGGTCATGGATGAACCTATAGAAACCTTCCTGTTGCTTAACCAGTTCGGCGCGGACGGCCGCCCATAGATCCGAATGAACCTGCGCCTCCGCGGTGCCAGAAACCAGGGACAGCGTCTTGATGGCCGCGACGTTTCCGAGACAAGCGAGTTGTTGCATCGCTCCCTGTGTTTCAGGGGGCAGGCGGTTCAACTTGCCCACCATGAGGTCCGCAACGTTATCGGTGTATCCCCTGGCGCGTATGCGTTCGATGTCCCACGACCAGCGCGCCGGCTTGTGATCGAAGGTGAGCAGTCCCTCGTCGGCGAGAGCGGAAACGAACTGGATGGCGAAAAATGGATTGCCGGCCGTCTTGTCGTGCACCAGCCGCGCAAGGGGGAGAGCCCCCTCCGGCGCGCCGCAAATGGCATCCGCGATCAGTTGCGCTAAATCTCTCTGGCGAAGAGGCGCAAGCGCAATGTCATGGACGATGGCTCCGGCTTGCCGAATAGCCTTGAGCTTGCGCCGCAGCGGATGCGTGGTTTCGACTTCATTACTCCGATAAGCACCAATCAGCAGCAGATGCTGCACATCCGGCTGCGCCAGCAGATGTTCGACGAGATCCAGCGTGGCTGCATCCAGCCATTGCAAATCGTCGAGGAACAGCGCGAGCGGATGCTCGGGCCGGGCGAATACGCCGATAAAACGCTGGAATACCAGCTGGAAGCGGCCTTGGGCGTCCTGGGGTGGAAGATCAGGTATCGGGGGCTGCTCTCCAATGATGAGTCGCAACTCGGGGACGACATCGATCATGAGCTGTCCGTTCGGACCCAACGCCTCCAGAAAAGCATCGCGCCAGCCGGCCAACTCAGCTTCGCTTTCTCCCAAAAGCGGATGGATGAGGCTCTGAAACGCCTGCGCCAACGTCGAATAAGGGATGTCGCGTTTATACTGGTCGAACTTGCCCGCGGCGAATAGGCCACGCGGCGGTACCAAGCTGCTGTGCAGTTCATGGACGACGGAAGACTTGCCAATGCCGGAATAGCCGGAGATTAGTACCAGCTCCGGAGCGCCGCCCTTGACGACACGGTCGAAGGCGGCGAGTAGCGTCGCGACCTCGCGCTCGCGACCGTAGAGCCTTTCGGGGATCAGGAGCCGGTCCGGCGTGTCGTACTGGCGTAACGGAAAGGCGTCGACCCTCCCCTGAGCTTCCCACTGCGTCAGGCATTGTCGAAGATCCTGCTCGACCCCGGCGGCAGTCTGGTAGCGCTCCTCGGCCGTTTTGGCGAGCAGCTTCACGACGATCGCTGAGACCATGGTGGGTACCGTCTTGCACCGCTCAGCGGGCGGGACCGGCGTCCTGGCGATATGGCAGTGTACCCATTCCATCGGATCGGAGGCCGTGAAGGGCAGATTGCCCGTAAGCATCCGGTAGAAGGTGACGCCGAGTGAGTAGAGGTCGCTTCGGGAGTCGATAGACCGGTTCATTCGTCCGGTCTGCTCGGGCGAGATGTAAGCCAGGGTTCCGCTGATGGACTCGGGAGGTTTCGGCGCCTGCTCCTCGCGGCGCAGGCGCGAGGCGATGCCGAAGCCAGTCAGCCGCACCTTTCCGCCCGCGCCTGCGATCAGGATGTTCGTCGGCTTGATGTCCTTGTGAACGAGACCTTGCTGGTGGACCTGGCAGACGGCCGCGGCGATATTGACGGCCAGGCGCAGGAACTCTCCCATCTCCATGGGAGCACCGAGCAGCCGGTCGAGGGGCTCGCTGCCGGGGTCCTCGATCACCAGCACGGCCCGACCGTGTTCACGCACGAGCTCCAGCGGCCGCGCCGCCCATGCGCTGTCCAGTTCGTCCTTCAATCCATATTCGTGAGCGAGACGATCGAGACTGGCGGGCGTCGGATGCTCCGCGGCGGGCAGCACCGCCAGCACGGGCTTACGTGCCCCGTCAGGGTCGAGATGCCATCCCCGGCAGAAGACGCGTTCGCCGTCTTCCCATAGAAGCTGGAAACTGCCGTCATCTTCAGTGCCGAACCGAAAAGTTGGGGTCATCTGCAGGACTTTCACCGCCAGGCCCAGCTCTCCTGGCAAACTGGCCGCAACATTCGTCTCCAGTTCGTCCACCCAAGTTGGCCAGAGCCGGGATGTTAGCACATCACCGCCCTTTTTCCTTTAAGTCGCCGTGAAAAATTATGATGGGTGAAGGGTTTGCAGGGCAGCCCAGTTGCCGATTTTGTCTGGATGGAACCTGCGCTTTTGCCTCGATGAAGTGCATTTCGGCGGCTTCGGTCTTTCATGGGCTCCTCCGAAGCAGCGCTCTGGAGCCGGCGTGCTGTGGGCGCATAGGGACAGAATTGCGGAGGTTGACAGTTCCGCGGTTCGAAACTGGCGCAAGGCGGGAGCCGTGATCATCGACCGCACGAACACTGCGGCGATGCGTGGCGGAAGCGGCAAGGGCTTTCTTTTGGGGCGTTGCCCGCTGCCGCTTCACAAGCCAGGACCGCTGCGCTCAAAGCTCGCGCAGGGCGTTGAACTGGTCGACATAGCCCGATCCGTCGATCCGTACCGCGACAACGGTCGTCTTGCCGGTCTTAAGGGCGATCTTGAGGGCGTCCTGAAGACCGTTTTCCGTGTCGACGGTCACGCCGTCCGCGCCGAAGCCCTGGGCGAGCTTTTCCCAGTCGCATCCGCCCACCGAAATGCCGTATTTTGGGATCTTTTTGATCTCCTGCTTGACCCGGATGAGGCCGATCTCCTGGTCGTCGAGCACGACGACGATGATCGGCAGGTTTTCGCGCACGGACGTCTGCAGTTCGGCAATCGCCATGAGGAAGCCGCCGTCGCCGGTGAACGCGACCACCGGCCTGTCCGGATAGGCAAGTCGGGCGCCGAGCGCTCCCGGCACGGCATATCCCATCGAGCCGAGGCCGTTGGAAGTCAGGAATTCGCGCGGGCCGTAGGGTTGCCATTTCTGGACGATCAGCAGACGGCTTGCGCCGGCGTCGCAGGTTGCGATCGTGTCACGGGGCAGGACCGCCCGGGCGACTTCCATGGCACGCTGCGGCGACAAACCCTTGCTCGGCGTGTTCAGGGCGAGGCCGGCCCGTCGATCGCTAGATAACGGCGAAGAGTCAGACAGTAGAGCATGTAACTATCTGCAAGCGAGCCCGAAAGCTCCGCCGTCGCCGCCATCTCTGGCGGTGGTTCTTGATCGCGGAGTTGCGTCGATAATTATGTTTCCGCTCCAAATCCGGGGGGGCGATAGGCGGCGGTGTTTGGCTCAAACAATTCAATCACATTTCCGGAGGGGTCCTCCAGCAAGATCTGCTTCCCGCCGACGCCCTGGATAATTTCGTTGCGAAAGCGACAGCCCGCCGATTTCAGATGTTCGACGAGCTCATCCAGGTTCTCGACAGTGAGATGAATGCGATTCCAGCCGCCCGGCGCTTGTTGCTCTCCTGACGGCATGGAAGCGCCACCACCCCGTGGGCTTGGCTGGCTAAGATAGAGGTGCATGTCGTCGCGTGAAATTTCTGCGAACGGCGGGGCAGGATGCATCTCGAGCTTGAAGCCGAGATGTTTGGTGTAGAAATCGATTGCGGCCTCGACGTTGTCGACGATGTACCGGAAGCATGCGGCCATGATCTGCACCTCCGCTATTGTCGCGTTCAGGTTACGCCTCTGCCAGCGAACCGCAAGCCTTAGCCGCAGGCTCAAAGGGAACCGCGGGGGCCGACGCCTGGGCATCCGCGTCCGCTCTCAGATGGACAAGCTATAGAAGCGCTTGCGACAGGCCGGACGTCGCTCGGAAAGCCTTGAAGGCGGCGAGTGCGCGTAGCGAGCGGCCATCGTCGATCGCGGCGAGATCGAGAATCACGGCATTTGCAATCGTCATGGGCACGACGAGTGATTGAGACTCCCCGGCTTCGCCGCGCGAAACCGAAATCTGACGATAAGGCGCGGGATCGATGCGCGCGCCGCGCAAGTCTGTCAGCGCCAGCGTTTTCGTGCCTCGCCGGGCGGCAATTTCCCGGACCTGGTGAATGAGCGGCGACGCTCTGCGGAAGGCGAGCAGCCACAGCACGTCGTCCGCCGAAAGCGCCGTCAGCGCCTCGGGAAATTGATGCATCTGGCTGCCGACGTCGACGGCGTCATATCCGGAGCGGTTGAGCCGCAGCGCGATAAGCGAGGATAGGGCCGCGGAATGGCCGCGCCCGAACACGTAAACCCGGCGGCAATCGCGCAGGCTTTCCGAGAATGCACGAATGTCGGTGTCGGAGACGCTGTTGCGGACCTGTTGAAGCGCCGCGATCTCGCTGTCGAGCACCGAAGCTAAAACCCCGCCTTCCTCCGCCCGGACGAGGCGGGCTGCCATGCGGGCTGCCGGACTTTCAAAGTCGCCTCCTCCTTCCATGAGATTGGCCTGAAGGAAGCTTCTGAATTCGGGATAGCCCTTGAACCCGAGTCGTCGCGCTAGGCGCACGGCTGAGGCCGGGTGCACGCCCGCGCGGAAGGAAACCGCCTTGCCGTTCTCCATCGCTGCACGCAGCGGATCTTGCATCAGCACATCCAGGAGACGTGTATCTGCCTCCGTGAGCCTTGCTGAATTGCGGCTGATGAGATCGACGAGAAGTTGCGGAATTTCGTTCTGCGTGCCCATCGATTCCCTGCCGATTGTTGCCGCTAAGGCTTTAGCGCCCCGCTGCCGCTATTTCAATTCGCCGGTCTTGGGGCGCAAGATCGACGCGGCTCCCGTTCTGGTTATCGAAAAACACCGCCCGGTTCAGGTTGTAGGTCACCCAGAGGTCGCTGGCATTGCGCGGCACATCCTCACGTGCGCTTGTCAGCGTGAGGCGGCCGGCCGGGCTGTCACAATGCAGGATGATGTCGGAGCCGGTCATTTCCGACAGCATAATCCGCACGGGAAGGGCGGGTTCATGCGGCTTTTCGGCCCGAATGGACATCGATTCAGGCCGCAAGCCGATGGCCAGTCCTTGTCTGCCCTGCCAGCCGGGCAATTGTTCGACAGGAATGAAATTCATGGCGGGAACACCGAGAAAACCGGCGACGAACCGATTTTGCGGCTGGTCGTAGATTGCTTCCGGGGTGTCGAACTGCAGCAGATCGCCGTCTTTCATGACGGCGATCCGGTCGGCAAGAGACAGCGCCTCGGTTTGGTCATGGGTGACGTAGACGATCGTGGCGCCGAGCTGCCGGTGCAGTTCCTTGATCTCCGTGCGCATGGCGACGCGCAGCGCGTTGTCGAGGTTCGACAGCGGCTCATCCATCAGGAAGGTCGAGCTGTTCCGCGCCATGGCTCGCCCCATTGCCACGCGTTGGCGCTGGCCGCCGGAAAGCGCTCCCGGCTTGCGGTCGAGATAGGATTCGAGCTGCAAGGTCTTCGCCACGCTTTCGGCGCGCGCGTTGCGCTCAGCCTTCGGCATGCCACGCAACTCCAGGCCAAAGGCAATGTTCTGGCGCACCGTCATGTGCGGATAGAGGGCGTAGTTCTGGAAGATCATCGCGATGTCGCGATCCTGGGGAGCAAGATCGTTGGCCCGTCTGCCGCCGATCTCGATATCGCCCTGTTCGCAGCGCTCGAGGCCGGCAATCAGCCGCAGCAGGGTGGATTTGCCGCAGCCGGAGGGGCCGACGATGACGATGAATTCGCCGGGCCTGATATCCATCGAGACGCCGTGCAGGATTTCAGGACCGCCGGGATAGGACTTGCGGATGTCGCGCAGGATGATTCCGCTCATCGATTGTCTTCTCCCCGTTGGCGGCCACGCAGGGTGATCGCAAGGCTCGGCCGGTCCGTTGTGAAGACTTTCACGCCAAGGGCCAGCACCTTTTCGATCTGTTCGGTGGTATGCGCGGCCCAGCAGCCAAAATCGAGACCCGCCCCGCGGACCATCGCCATCAGAGCCGCATCGGCCGTATCCACATGCACGCCGATTTCCGGAATGTTGTGGGTACGCGCCACCTCGATCACGGCGGCCGGTCCGAGTTGGCGCAGCACCGGCGGGCTGACGAGCCAGAGTATCGGCCGGTCGCTCGCCGCGGCGAGCGCATCCAGAGAGTCGACCAGGAAAGAGGAGAAGGTCGTCCTTTCCAGCATGCCGTGACGCGCGAGCAGTTCGACTACATGCGGCACGAAATCGGGGTAAGGCCGGCCATCGATGCCGGGCTTGATCTCGCAGCGGAAGTCGACCTTGCTGTCGGCGTAGATGGCGCAGAGTTCCGACAGCGATATCGGGTGGCCGCCGGCACCGTAGTTGATGACCGCAGCGCGGACCTCGGCCTCGCTCATCGCAGCAATCGCGCCGCTGCGGTCGGTGGTACCGTCGAGCGTGGCGTCGTGATGCACCATGATCGCGCCGTCGGCTGTCGGGTGAACATCGAATTCCACTTCTTCCAGCGCCATTTTCGCCGTGGCGCCGAAGCCCTGCGGCGTGCTGTCGCCGAATTCCAGAGTGCCGCCGCGATATGAAGCGATGCGTGTCATATGCTTGTCCCTTTTCATGAATTACTTGACCGCGCCCATCGTGATGCCGCGTACGAGATGGCGCTCGACCAGCAAGAAGCCGAGGAGCACGGGCAGGATCGTGATCGTCGAGGCAGCCATCACGAGCGGCCAGTCGACCAGCCCTTCGCCGGGATTGATGTGGTAAAGCCGGGCGAGACCGATCTGCAGTGTGTAAAGGTCGTCCTTGCCGACAGCGACCAGCGGCCAGATGTAGTTGTTCCATTCGGTGATGAAGATGTAGAGACCCATCGAGAAGATCGCCGGCCGCGCGATCGGCACGATCACCCGCCAGAGCACCTGCAAGGGCGTTGCCCCATCCATATAAGCGGCCTCGTCCAGCGCCTTCGGGATGCCCTTGATGTATTGACGCAGGAAAAAGGCGGCAAAGCCGTTCGATATCGCCGGCAGGATGAGACCGGCATAAGTATCGAGCAGGCCGGCCTTTGCCAGCGTCAGGTAGTTGGGGATCAGGCTGATGTGGCTCGGGATCATTAGCGTTGCGACGGTCGCGCCAAACAGCAGGTTGCCGCCGCGGAACCGGTAGCGTGCGAAAGCGAAGGCGGCCATGGTCGCGACCGTGATGCCGAGCAGCGTCACGAGACCCGAGACGATGATGCTGTTCAGAAGATAGCGGGCGAAATTATATTCCGCGATCGCGCGGACATAGTTGTCGAGCGTGAATTCGTAGTTGCCGGTATAATAGGCCTGCGCGGTCTCGAAGGACATCCAGATGGAGTAAAGCACGGGCGACAGGAAGAGGAGCCCGGCAAGGAGCGCCAGGCCCGTCACGATTGGGCTTTCAAGCTTCATAATGCACCCTCCGGCCGATAACGACGGACTTGATCAGTGCCAGCACGATCAGGAAGATGAAGAGCAGGACCGCAAGCGCCGAGCCCCTGCCGATATCGAAGAGGGTGAAACCCACGCGGTAGAGGAGGTTGACGAGCATGTCGGTTGCGCCAGCCGGGCCGCCATGGGTCATGATGTCGACGATGGTGAAGACCTGGAAGGCCTCGATCACCGAAATCACCAGCAGGAAGTAGGTGGTCGGCATGACGAGCGGCACGGTCACCCGCCGGAAGACGTGGAAGCGCCGGCCGCCATCGACGGCGGCGGCATCGTAGAGCTCCTGCGGCACCGCCTGCAGGCCGGCGACATAGATGACGATGTCGTAGCCGAGCTGCTTCCAGGTATTGACGACGATCAGCACCCATAGGGCGAGGTGTGGATCCTGCAGCCACTGCACCTTGCCGAGGCCGAGTGAGGTGAGGGCGGCGTTCACCATGCCGTAATCGGTCGCGAAGAGCCAGGAGAAGACGACGGCGATCGAGACGGTGGAGGTGACCGACGGAAGGAACAGGGCCCCGCGCAACAACCGCACCGGCAATGTTTCGCGGACGAGATAGCTTGCGATCATAAGTGCCAGCCCGAGCCTGATAGGCACGGAAATCAGCGCGAAGAGTGCCGTGACCTTCAGCGAGTTCCAGAAGTCGCGGGAATCCAGCAGCAGGCGGTAGTTCTCGAAGCCGACGAAAGGCATGGTCGGGGAGAGGAAATCCCAGTGGCGGAAGCTGAGGTTCACGCTCGTGATCACCGGGACATAGGTGAAGACCGTGATGAAGATTATCAACGGTGCGACGAGCAGATAGGGTGTGAGGGTGCGGATCATGGGACCAGATCGGTTGCGACGACGGGCCGTCCAAGGCCCGCCGTCTTGCCGGGAGAGGCTTAGTTGCTGGAACGCTTGGCTTCCTCGCGGGTCTGCGCGGCGAAGTCCTTCATCGTTTCCGTGACGTCGCGCTGGCCTAGTGCCATTGCTTCCCACATCTTGTACTCGGTCGAGCGCATCCAGGTGACGACCGGCGGACGGGCGCGGCCATGAGCAAAATCGAGCTGCTTGACGGCAACGTCGATACCCGGCTGGGTGGCAAGCGCTTGAGCGGCAACCGGCTGCGCTGCGCTCTTCTTGTTGATCGGCAGGTAGCCGGTGGCGGCGAACCAGATGGCATTGGCTTCCGGCGAAGCGGCGTAGCTGATGAACTTGTAGGCGGCGTCCTGGACCTCCTTCGGGGAGGACGACAGGATGCCGATGCCGGCGCCGCCGATCGGAACGGAGCAGACCTTGTTGCAGGGCATTGGGCGGACTTCGAGCTTGTCGCCGAGCGCCTTCTTCGCGCCGCCGTAATCGCCGGTCGAGTTCAGCAACATGCCGACCTTGCCGGCATAGAAAGCGTCACGGCCGACATCTTCGTCGGTAACGCCATCAGGAGAGGCGACCTTCTGCTCGTGGACCAGCGAAGCCATCCACTGATAGGCCTCGATCGTGTTAGGAGAGTCGAGAAGGATGTCATTGGTCTTGGAGTCGATCAGCTCGCTGTCGTTAGACATCACGAGGCCCCAGCGGGCGAACTGGCCCGGAGCGGCGATGCCGGTGATGCCTTCGGAGCCGAGCTTTTCGGTGATCGTCTTGGAAACGGCGAGGATATCGTCGAAGGTCTTGAGCGGCGGCTCCTGGGTAAAGCCGGCGCGGTCGAGGATATCCTTGTTGTAGTACAGGACGGGCGTCGAGGAGTTGAACGGCACAATGTAGTTCTTGCCATTATAGACGCCGACTTCGCGGGCGTAGTCATATAGGTCGCCCTTCAGCGGGTCTGCGTCGAAATAGGGCGTGAGGTCGGTCAGTGCGCCGCGGTCGGCGAAGAGCCCGTAGCGGGTGACTTCCATGATCACGGCATCGGGGGCGCGGTTGGCCGGAATGGCCGCCTGCAGCTTGGCAACGATATCGTTGTAATCGCCGACATATTCGGTTTCGACATGGATATCGGGATTGGCCGCTTCGAAATTGGTAATGATCTTGTTCAGCGCCTCGCCGGAGGATTTGCTGAAGCTGTGCCAAAACTTGACCGTCGTCTCGGCATGAGCCGAGCCGCCCATGGCAAAAAGGGAAAGGACGCTCGCCGCGACCGCACGTTGCAATTTCCGTGACATTAATCTCTCCTTTGCAAAAAAAATTGCATTCGTTTCCGCGACGTTTAGCGAGAGGTCGAGACAGTTTCTTGAAGGCTGTGCGAAGTTTTGATGACGCGGAGTGCGTCCAACATATCGAGCGGTCCGGAATTAAGGCCGCGGCCGGGGATCGATGAGGCTTGTCTGGCGCAATACGGCCGGAATCATGGAGGATGGCATCGGCTCAGGCGGCTTCCGATTCAGGAATATCGACGAGCAGCTTTTGTACGGCGTGGGTGGTGCCCCACCGTCCGTGGTCCTGCTGCTCTCGAAATATCCTCCTTGGCGCCGCCGGCGGAATAACTTTGGCGATGTCAGCGCCGGGCGGTTTCCCGGTAAGGAGCATGCATTCCAGGGCAGGGGCCAGGGCAGCCGATCAGGCCGCTATCCCTGCCGCAAACATCGGACCGCCCTTATGGGCCGGAAAGCCGTATCCGTTGATCATCACGAGATCGATGTCGCTTGCGCGTATTGCAATGCCTTCCGCTAGAAGAGCCTGGCCCTCGTCGGCCATCGCCCTCAGAAGCCTTGTCATAATCTCGTCCGCTGTGAGCGAACGTGGCTTGATTCCTTTCCTCGTCCGCTCTGCCACGACGAGGGCGGTTACGTCAGGATCGACTGTCCGTTTTCCATCGGGATAGGCATACCAGCCGCGGCCACACTTCTGTCCGAAGCGTCCGGCCTCGCAGAGGCGGTCGGCGATATCGACATAGCGGGTGGCCGGATCACGGGTGGCGGCCTGGCGCTTGCGCCGCGCCCAGGCGATCTCCAGCCCCGCCATGTCGTAGACGGCAAAGAGACCCATTGGGAACCCATAGGCTTCCATCGCCTGGTCGATCTCGTGCGGCAAGGCGCCGTCCTCAACCATGAATTCTGCCTCGCGCCGATAGGCGGAAAAGACCCGGTTGCCGATAAAGCCTTCCGTTACGCCGCAGACGATGGCGAGCTTTCCGAGACGTTTTGCAAAGGCCATCGCCGTCACAAGGACCTCGCTCTCGGTGCGTGCGCAATTGATCACTTCGACCAGTCGCATGATGTTTGCGGGCGAGAAGAAATGCAGCCCGACGACACGCTCGGGATGGCGCGTCGCGGCGGCGATGGCGTCAGGATCGAGATAGCTCGTGTTTGTGGCGAGGATCGCGTCGGTCCGCACGACGTCGTCGAGACGGCGGAAAAGGTCGGTCTTGACGTCGAAATCATCGAACACCGCCTCGATGACGAGATCGGCATCCCGAAGCGCGTCGAGGTCCGAAGCGACGGTAAGCCGGCGCAGCCGCTCCTCCCGGCCAGCGGCGTCGAGCCGACCGGTTTGTACCGCCTTGTCAAGAAGCCCCGCTATGCGCTCGTGCCCCTTGGCGGCGCCTTCCTCACTCTGTTCCACGCCAATGACCTGGTAGCCGGCATTCAGCGCCGAGACGGCGATACCGGAACCCATCAGCCCAGTGCCGACCACGCCGACGCATCGAATGTCTCGCGGCGTAACCTTTTCCAGCCCCTCGACTTTTCCGGCGGCCCGCTCGGCAAAGAAGACGTGCCGTAGCGCTGCCGCCTCCTGTGAATCACGCAGGCGAAGGAACGTCCTCCGCTCTTCGGCAAGACCGTCCGCGAATGGCAGCGTCATGGCGGCCTTCACTAGCCGCAAGGCCTCGACGGGTGCGGCCTGACCGCGCGCCTTGGCAAGAATTTTCGCACAAGCAGCATCGATGTCGGCATCGCTGATCGTCTTGATAACAAGCGCACCGGTTCTGCGAAGCTCGCCGCCTGCCATGGCGTCAACGAGGGCGCTCGCGTCTGCAACCAGAGCCTCGGCAGCGATGCGGTCGATCAAGCCGATGCCGAGCGCTTCGCTCGCCTTCAGCGAACGACCGGTACCGATCATCTCGACAGCGGCGACAAAGCCAACGAGCCGCGGCAGGCGTTGCGTGCCGCCGGCACCTGGGACAATGCCGAGCTTGACCTCTGGCAGGCCGAAGCTCGCGGCGGACGCGGCAACACGACCATGGCAGGCTAGCGTCAGCTCGCAGCCGCCCCCGAGCGCGGCGCCGTTGACCGCCGCCACCACTGGCTTGCCGAACTGCTCGATGCGCAGATAGACATCCGGCAGAAACGGAGCTTCGGGGGGCTTGCCGAATTCCTTGATATCGGCCCCGCCGATGAACACCTTGCCGGTGCCGGAAATGACGATGCCGCGAACGGCGTCCTCAGCCGCCGCATAATCCAGCGCCGCCATCAGACCGGAGCGGACGCTGGGAGATGTCGCGTTGACCGGCGGATTGTCGATCAGCACCAGCAGAACGCCATCCCTCATCGTCGCCGAGATGGTGTCAGAGAAGATCAGCGTGCCCATGGCAAGATCCTATTCCGGGATGATGGCAGTAGCCTGGATCTCGACCTTGGCGCGATCCTCGACGAGCGCGACCACTTGGACGGCGGCCATGGCTGGGAAATGCCTGCCGATCGTTTCCCGATAAGCCTGACCGATACCCTTCAGGTTGCCGAGATACTCCGCCTTGTCGGTGAAGTACCAGGTCATCGAAGTGATATGCTGCGGCTTGGCGCCGCCCTCGGCGAGCACGGCTACGACGTTCTTCAGTGTCTGGCGCACCTGCTCGACGAAGTCGTCCGTTTCGAACTCGCAGCGCTCGTTCCAGCCGATCTGCCCGCCGACGAAAACCATGCGGCCCGTCGCTGCCATGCCGTTGGCGTATCCAATCGGCTTCACCCAGCCTTCAGGCTGCAGGATCGTGTGCATCAGTCGTCTCCAGATGATGTGTCAATGCGGCGCGGATGTCGACCGGCCATGCGAGTGATTGGTGGGTATCGAGCGAAGTGGCGACGACGCGCTGGCGCGCGGTCCAAAGCACTCTGCCGTTTGCTGATATCGTATGCTCGAGATCGAGCGAGGAGCGGCCGATACCGCGAACCGCAACGTCGAATTCGAGTTTATCGCCCTGGAAGCCAGGATATGAGAAGGTCGCGTCCAGCCGCACGGTGGGGACACCGATCCGGCGGTCCTCGATCAGGGTCTTCCAGGGAAAGCCGAGCGATGCGAAGTAGTCCTCCAGAACACCGACGAGGATGTTGAGGTAGGATGGGAAATAGGCGATCCCCGAGGGATCGCAGTCTCCGAAGCGCAGCGGCTTTGTCGTTCGAAACCCCACGGCTTGCCTCAATTCGCGAATGCGGCGATGCCGGTAATGGCGCGGCCGAGAATGAGAGCGTGGATGTCGTGGGTGCCCTCGTAGGTGTTGACCACTTCGAGGTTGACGAGGTGGCGGGCAACGCCGAACTCGTCGGAGATGCCGTTGCCGCCGAGCATGTCGCGGGCGGCGCGGGCGATCTCGAGCGCCTTGCCGCAGGAGTTGCGCTTGAGGATCGAGGTCAGCTCCACCGGTGGATGGCCTTCTTCCTTCATGCGGCCGAGCCTCAGGCAGCCCTGCAGGCCGAGCGTAATCTCGGTTGCCATGTCGGCAAGCTTCTTCTGGATCAGCTGGTTGGCGGCCAGCGGCCGGTTGAACTGCTTGCGGTCGAGCACATATTGCCGCGCCGTCGCATAGCATGCTTCGGCCGCCCCCAGCGCCCCCCAGGCAATGCCGAAGCGGGCAGAGTTGAGGCAGGTGAACGGGCCCTTGAGGCCGCTGACGTTGGGCAGCAGGTTCTCTTCCGGCACGAAAACATTATCCATCACCACTTCGCCGGTGATTGAGGCGCGCAGCCCCACCTTGCCGTGGATGGCGGGGGCCGACAGTCCCTTCCAGCCCTTTTCCAGGATGAAGCCGCGGATCACGCCGTCCTCGGTCTTGGCCCAGACGACGAAGACGTCGGCGATCGGCGCGTTGGAAATCCAGGTCTTGACGCCGGTGAGGCTGTAGCCGCCGTCGGCCTTCCGTGCCCGCGTCGCCATCGAGCCCGGATCGGAGCCGTGGTCCGGCTCGGTGAGGCCGAAGCAGCCGATCCATTCGCCGGTGGCGAGCTTGGGCAGGTATTTCTGCTTCTGCGCCTCCGAACCGAAGGCGTCAATCGGCACCATGACGAGGGAGGATTGCACGCTCATCATCGAGCGGTAGCCGCTATCGACGCGCTCCACTTCGCGGGCGATCAGGCCGTAGGCGACATAGCCGAGACCCGCGCCGCCATATTCCGGGTCAATCGTCGGGCCGAGCAACCCGAGCTCGCCCATTTCGCGGAAGATATCAGGGTCGGTCTTCTCGTGGCGGAAGGCTTCGAGAACACGGGGTGCGAGCTTTTCCTGCGCATAGGCGTGTGCCGTATTCTGCACCATGCGCTCCTCGTCGGTCAGCTGCTCGACCAGCCGGAACGGGTCGGCCCAGTCGAAGATCTCGCGGGTATTAGACATCAATAGCTCCCATTATTTGGCTTTCAGGAGTTCGCGCGCGATGATGAGTTTCTGCACCTCAGTCGCGCCCTCATAAATGCGCAGCGCGCGTATCTCCCGGTAGAGTTTCTCGGTGATTTCGCCCGACCGCACGCCGCGACCGCCGAACAGCTGGACGGCACGGTCGATGACAACCTGTGCCGTTTCCGTCGCGGTCATCTTTGCCATGGCCGCTTCCTGCGTTGTCGGCAATTGCTGGACGTCCCGCCGCCATGCCGCCCTGTAGGTTAGCAGCGCCGCCGCATCGATCCCCGTCGCCATGTCGCCGAGGGCCGCCTGTGTCAGCTGGAGATCGGCCAATTTTGCACCGAACATCGGTCGCGCCCTTGCATGCGCAAGCGCCTCGTCAAGGGCACGCCGGGCAAAGCCCAAGGCGGCGGCTGCGACCGAAGCCCGGAAGATATCAAGGGTACGCATGGCGATCTTGAAGCCTTCGCCCGGATTGCCAAGCCGCCGCGATGCGGGGATGCGGCAGTTCTCGAAGCAGATCGTTGCCAGCGGATGCGGCGCAATCACGTCGATGCGTTCGGCGATCGAGAAGCCGGGGTCATCGGCAAAGACGACGAAGGCTGAAATGCCGCGCGTGCCCGGCGCCTCGCCTGTTCGAGCGAAGACGGTATAGACATCGGCGATACCACCGTTGGAGATCCAGGTCTTTTCGCCGTCGAGAATGTAATGGTCGCCGTCTGCGCGAGCCGCGCAGGCCATGGCCGCGACATCCGATCCGGCGTCTTTTTCAGACAGTGCAAAGGCAGCGAGCCATTCGCCGCTGCGCACTTTCGGCATGACGGCGGCGCGAAGCGCGGCCGAGCCGCTGAGGCCGATCGCACCGGTCCCGAGCCCCTGCATCGCAAAGGCGAAGTCGGCCAGCCCGTCGTGCCAGGCAAGGGTTTCGCGCGTCAGGCATACCAGCCGAGAATCGATCAACGGCTCGGTCTCGGAAACGCCCGTTGCTACGCTCAGGACCCCTGCATCGCCCAATGCCCGGGCGAGCTTGCGGCATGCGGCATCGACATCGGCGTGATCGATCGCCGGCATCACATCCGACCCAGCGAATGCGTCCAGCCGGGCTAGGAATTCGCGATGCCTGCCTTCGAAGAAAGGCCAGTCGAGATGATCCCGGGATGGACCGGTCAATGTCGCGGCGGTGCTCATCGCCTAGTTTCCCTGGAACTCTGGCTTGCGCTTGGCGGCGAAGGCTTCAAAGGCGCGGCGAAAATCCTGCGTCGCCATGCAGATGGCCTGTGCCTGCGCCTCGGACTCGATCATCTCGTCGATGCCCATGGCCCATTCCTGGTTCAGCATGGTCTTGGTCATGCCATGAGCAAACCACGGGCCATCGGCCAGCGAGAGGGCGAGTTTGTGCGCCTCGCCGTCCAGATCGCTGCTCTGATGAAGCGCATTGTAGAAGCCCCAGGCGTTGCCTTCGGCGGCCGTCATGGAGCGGCCGGTGTACAGCAATTCGGCGGCGCGTCCCTGGCCGATGATACGCGGGAGAATCCCGCAGGCGCCCATGTCTGCCCCCGCAAGCCCCACGCGCGTGAAGAGGAACGCGGTCTTGGCTTCAGGGGTCGCTAGCCTGAGATCGGATGCCATGGCGAGAATTGCGCCAGCCCCGGCGCAGATGCCGTCGACCGCGGCGACGATCGGCTGCGGGCATTTCCGCATCGCCTTGACGAGATCGCCTGTCATGCGCGTGAAGGCAAGGAGTTCAGGCATTGCCATGCGCGTCAGCGGCTCGATGATCTCGAACACGTCACCGCCAGATGAGAAATTGCCGCCGGCCCCGGAAAGCACGATCGCCCGCACGTCCGACGCATAGGCGAGATCGCGGAACAGGTCGCGCAACTCGGCATAGCTGTCGAAGGTCAGCGGATTTTTTCGCTCGGGCCGATTCAGCGTAATCGTCGCAACGCGGCCGTTCTCACTCACCTCCCAGAGGAAATACCGGGCCTGATAATCCTTGAAGGAGCGCAGATGTCCCTGCATCGTCATGTCCTTGTCGTTCATCCCGCCAAAACCTCCCCGCCGGCCACCGCAATGGCCTGCCCGTTGATCGATGCGCTGCCGGGTGCCGCCAGCCATAGCACTGCATCCGCAACCTCTTCGGGCTTGACGAGCCTGCCTTGCGGATTGGATTTCGTGAATTCAGCGAGCGCCTGTTCGGCGCTGCGTCCCGTCTTTGCGACGATCGTCTCGATCGATCGCGCGATGATCGGCGTGTCGGTGAAGCCCGGGCAGACCGCATTGACGGTAATCCCGGTCCTTGCCAGTTCCAGCGCCAGCGACCGGGTCAAGCCAACGACGCCGTGCTTGGCCGCGACATAAGCGGAGACATATCCGTATCCTGTCAGCCCCGCGGTCGAAGCGATATTGATGATGCGCGCACCAGTGCCCCGCGCCTTGAGATCCGGCAGAACTGCTTGGGTCACGAGGAAGACGCCGGTCAGATCGACGGCGAGAACCTGGTTCCACATGTCGAGGCTGGTCTTTTCGAAGGCTGCGCTCGGTGCTTCGCCGGCATTGTTGACCAAGATGTCGACAGGGCCGAATGTTGTCCGCGCGCTCGCCAAACCTTTCGCGATCGCTTCTGCACTTGTCACATCGAAAGCATCGACGAGATGAACGCCCTTGGTCCCGATCTCTTCGGCGAGAGCCTGCAGCGGCTCGCGCCTTCGACCGGCGAGCGTCACACGTGCCCCCTCCAAAACCAGGGCACGGGCGATCTCCGCTCCGATACCGGAACCGGCGCCGGTGACGAGGGCATGACGGCCCGAAAGTTTTCCGGAAGTGGTCATCATGCCTTGCCTATTTGCCGGGCGCTGCGGTTGCGGCGCGGGCGAGGTTGGCCTCGTATTGATACTTGCCGGACTGATATTGCTTCGGCCACGGTATCGCGGTCAGGCCGATCTTCGCCGCTTCATGCAACGACCATGCGGGGTCGGCAAGATGCGGGCGGGCAACGGCGCACAGGTCGGCGCGACCGGCGGCGATGATGGAGTTGGCGTGATCGGCCTCCGAGATTGCGCCGACGGCGATCGTCGGGATGCCGATCTCATTGCGAATCTTGTCGGAGAACGGGGTCTGGAAGAGGCGGCCGTAGACCGGCTGCTCTTCCTTGGACACCTGACCCGACGAACAATCGATCAGATCGGCGCCCGCATCCTTGAACATCTGCGCGAAGATCGCCGCATCCTCCGGCGTGTTGCCGCCGTCCGTCCAGTCATGACAGGAAAGGCGCACCGACATCGGCTTGTCCTCGGGCCAGACGAGGCGCATTGCGCGAAAGACCTCCAGCGGGTAGCGAGCGCGATTTTCGTGGCTGCCGCCATACTCGTCGTCGCGCAGGTTGGTGACCGGCGAGAGGAAGCTCGACAACAGATAGCCGTGGGCGCAATGCAGCTCGAGCCAGTCGGCGCCCGTCGTAGCCGCGAGTTCCGCCGCACGGACATGATCTGCCTTGACGCGATCCATATCGGCGCGATCCATCGCCTTCGGGACTTGGCTGTTCTTGAGATAAGGCACGGCGGAGGCCGAGATCAGCGGCCAGCCGCCGTCGCTGACGGGCTGGTCGATGCCGTCCCAGGCAAGCTTGGTCGAACCCTTGCGACCGGCGTGGCCGATCTGGATTCCGACCTTGGCGGGGCTGTTGGTGTGTATGAAATCGACCAGCCGGCACCATTGCGCGGCCTGCTCTTCGTTCCAGAGGCCGAGGCAACCGGGCGTGATGCGGGCGTCGGGTGAGACGCAGGTCATTTCCGCGAACACCAGGCCGGCACCGCCTAGCGCCCGAGAGCCGAGATGGACGATATGAAAGTCGTTCAGCAACCCATCCTGTGCCGAGTACATGGCCATCGGCGAGACAACGATGCGATTGACCAGCGTGGTTCCTCGCAGCTGATAGGGCGTGAACATGGGCGGCAGGCACCTGTCATTTCCGACAGCGATGCCCGATTTCTTCGCAAACCAGCGCTCGTAGCCTTCGAGCCAGGTCTTGTCGCGGAGGCGCAGGTTCTCGTGGCTGATGCGCTGCGAGCGGGTCAGCATGGAATACATGAACTGCTCCGGCTCAAGCGTATCGGCGTAGCGGCGCCCCACGACCTCGAACCACTCCATGGCGTTGCGCGCCGCATTCTGGATGCGCGCCACGTCGACGCGGCGGATCTCCTCGTAGGTTTCGAGGACCGCCGGGATCTGCTCGTTGCTGTGACCGTGAATCTGGAACTGTCTCGTCAGCTCGATCGCGTCGTCGATCGCAAGCTTGGTGCCGGAGCCGATAGCGAAATGCGCGGTATGGGCCGCATCGCCCATCAGCACGACATGCGAGTTGCCGTTGAAATGGCTCCACTTGTCGCAGATCAGGCGGTTGAAGTTCAGCCAGGCAGAGCCCCGCAGATGGCGCGAATTCGTCATTAGCGAAGCGCCTTCCAGCACCTCGGAGAACAGGTTCTCGCAAAACGCGATGGAGCTGTCCTGATCCATCTTGTCGAGACCGTGCGCCAGATAGGCCTCTTCGGTCGTCTCGATGATGAAGGTCGAGGTCTTGTCGTCGAACTTGTAGATATGCGCCTGGAACCAGCCGTGGTCCGTCTTGCGGAAGTCGAAGGTGAAGGCGTCGTAGAGCTTGTCGGTGCCGAGCCAGATGTAGCGGTTCGGCCGCGTGATCATGTCGGGCTGGAACACTTCCGGATAGTGATTGCGGACTTTCGAATTCAGCCCGTCGGAACCGATCACCAGATCGGCATCCGGGAAGTCGAGATCGGAGCTGACGTCGGTTTCGAAGATCAGCTCGACGCCGAGTTCCTCGCAGCGCTTCTGGAGGATGTTGAGCAGCTTCTTGCGGCCGATGCCGACGAAGCCGTGGCCCGACGTGCGCTGGCGGGTGTTCTTGAACCAGACCTCGATATCGTCCCAGTGATTGAAGGCGTCCTGGATTTCAGCCGCGCTTTCCGGATCCCATTCCTGCATCGCAGCCATGGTCGCATCGGAGAAGACGACGCCCCAGCCGAAGGTGTCGTAGGGGCGGTTGCGCTCGACGACGCGGATGGAATGCTCCGGATGAAGCTTCTTCATCAAAAGCCCGAAATAGAGCCCCGCGGGGCCTCCCCCGATACAGACGATGCGCATCTTCATTCCTTCCCACTCACGCCGTGTCGTGTGAGTTATTTGAAGTTTAAAATATACCGACGCAGAGCGAGGCGTCAAGCTTTAAATCCACGAAGTTCCTGCAGGCTGTGGGCTCGTGCCTACTGTTGCAGGGCAAGAGACATCCGCGTCGCTGCTGATTGCCGCCACCCACCGCCGCTCGAATCCCTGACTTGCCGAACCGTTACACCTCGGCGACCCGGTCCAGCCAGCCGGGCTCGATGCGCGGCAGAGGAATGGCGTCCAGCAAGGCGCGGGTGTAGGCGTTCTCCGGTGCCGAGAAGACGCGATCGCAGGATCCTTGCTCGACCACGCGACCGTCGCGCATCACATAGACCCTGTCACAGACCGCGCGGATCACCGACAGATCGTGGCTGATGAAGGCCATGGACAGGCCGAGATCCCGCGAGAGCTCCTTCATCAGGTTGAGGACCTGTGCCTGCGTCGAGACATCAAGCCCCGAAACGATTTCGTCGGCCAGCACGAAGTCCGGTTCAAGCAGTGCAGCGCGGGCAATGCCGACGCGCTGGCGCTGGCCGCCCGACAGCTCATGCGGATTGCGATCAAGGCAGGCGGTCGGCAACATGAAGCGCTCGAAGATCGTGGCGACCCGCCGTTCGGCGGCTTTCGCGTCGTCTGCCAGACGGTGCAGCAGCAGTGGCTCGACGAGAATGCGCCGGATCGTGTGGCGCGGATTGAGTGATGCCATCGGATCCTGAAAGATCATCTGCATGCGGCTGCGCAGCGGCCGAAGCGCAGCATCGGGCATCCGGGTGATGTCGATCCCGTCGAAATGTATGGTGCCGGCCGAGACATCGATGAGCCGGAGCATGGCACGTCCGAGCGTCGTCTTGCCTGAGCCGGATTCACCAACGATGCCGATCGTTTCACCGCGCCGGACGGCGATGTCTACGCCATGCAGCACCTTGTGGCCCCCGCCGGGTTTGCCCAGAAGCCCGCGGGTCGCGCCATAGGTGACTTCGATATCGGATGCCGTCAGCAGCTCGTCAGACATGGGGCCTCGCCTCTGTTCCGATTTCCCGCCGCAGCTGGTCGAATACAGCCTGCGGAACAGGCGTCAGCCCGGCGTCCGGCCGATCGTAGCGCGGGCTCGCCGCAAGAAGAGCCTTCGTATAGGCATGAACCGGGCGGTCGAGCACATCGGCCGTCGACCCTGCCTCGATGACCTTGCCAGCATAAAGCAGGGTCACATGATCGCAGATTTGCGCGACGACGCCGAGGTCGTGGGTCACGAAGATGACAGCCGTCCCGTGCTTGTCCTGCATTCCGCGGATCAGACGCAGGATCTGCTTCTGCACGGTCACATCGAGTGCCGTCGTCGGTTCGTCGGCAACGACGAGCTTAGGTTCGAGCGCAAAGGCGGCGGCAATCAGCACGCGCTGGCGCATGCCACCGGAAAGCTCATGCGGATAGGCCTTGAGTACACGCTCGGGATCGCTGATATGCACCTCCTCCAGGAGCGCAATCGCGCGTTCATGCGCTTGCCGCCCAGACATCCCCCGCGCCATTCTGAGGCCGTCGGTCAGCTGCGCCTCAATACGCCGGCCCGGATTGAGCGCTGTTTGCGGATCCTGCGGAATGAGCGCGATCTCGCTTCCCATGATCCGCCGCAAGGCCTTTGGAGTAAGGGTCAACAGATCGCGACCCTCGAACAGAACGGAGCCGCCAGTGACACGAACGGTGCGCGGCAGGATGCCGAGCAAGGCCTTTGCAATGGTGGATTTGCCGGCGCCGCTTTCGCCGACGAGACCCAGCACTTCGCCGCGCGTCAGAGCCAGGGATACGTCCCTGAGGATGGGAGCACCATCGTCGCGATCGGAAACAGCCGTCAGCCCGGTTATGGAGAGGAGAGGACCGGTGCTCATCGGCGCATCACCGGATCGAGGGCTCGGCGCAGGCCGTCGCCCAATTGATTGAACGCAAGGACCGTGGCGAACAATGCGATCAGAGGCGCGACCATGACCCACCAGCCCTGATAGATCATCTGCCGGCCGGCTGCGATCATGCCACCCCAGGTCGGTGTGTCCGAAGAGACGGAAAGACCGACGAAGGACAGGATTGCCTCGACGATCACCGCAATGCCCATTTCCAGGCTGACGAGCGCGATAAGGACAGGCGCGACATTGGGCAATATCTCGGAGAAGAGGATGCGAGCACGCGGAAAGCCGATGGTTTGCGCGGCGGTCACATAGTCCATCTGCGCCTGAGCTTTCGTCTCGGATCGGACAACGCGACAGAACCGCGTCCAATCGATGATGACGATGGCGGCAATGACCGAGTGAACGCCGGCGCCGAAAACAGCGACGAGAAGGATTGACAGCAGGACCGGCGGGAACGCCATCCATATGTCGACGAGGCGCGAAATGACCCGGTCCGCCCAGCCGCCGTACCAGCCGGCGACAAGGCCGAGAAAGGTACCGATCAGGGCGGCGAGCGTTGCTGCGACGAAGGCAACGAGCAGCGCGATGCGGGTGCCGAAGATCAGGCGCGAGAGCACGTCGCGGCCGAGATCGTCGGTGCCGAGATAATAACCGGGCTCGGCCCCGTCGACCCAGGCGGGCGGCAAAGTGCCGAGCATCAGATCCTGTTCGAGCGGATCTTTTGGCGCGATCCAGGGCGAGAAGATTGCAAGGGTGATGAGAATGAGGATGAAGGCGCCGCCAAGGACAACTTTTGGCTGAGCCAGAAGAGCGCGGAGCCGCCGCTGGGCTGCCGTCGGATGGACAGGGTGGGACACGATATCAACCATGGCGCAGCCTCGGATTGAACGCGGCGACGAGCAGATCGACAAGCAGGTTGACCAGAATGAACAGCACCCCGAACACCAGCACCAGCCCTTGGATCAAGGGCAGGTCGCGGTTGATGACGGCGTCAATCGCCATGTTGCCGATGCCGGGATAGGAGAAGATGCGCTCGACGATGACGGTGCCGCCGATGAGAAAGGTGAATTGGACGCCGGTCAATGCAATGGTCGGGCCGATTGCATTGCGCAGCGCCTCCTGCAGCACAAGACGAAGCTCCGATATGCCTTTCAGCCGTGCGAGCAGGATGTAGTCCTGGACCATCGCTTCAGACAATGCCGCCTTGAGGACGCGAGCGATGATCGCGGCAAGCGGCAGCCCAAGCGCCAGAACCGGCATCACCATGTGCGCGACGACATCGCCGAACACGGCAAACCGCAGCCGGACCAGGCTTTCTATGAGATAGAACGGTGTCGCGAACTGCATGTCGATCGTCGGGTCGATGCGGCCGGAAAGCGGAAACAGCGGATAGAAGACGCCGAGCACCAGGACGAGTGCCAAGGCCCAGACGAAGTCCGGAACGGCCAGAAAGAGACTGTTCAGAGCGTCGATGATTGGTTCAAGTGGGCTGTGCCGCAGCAAGGTGCCGACGACCGCTATCGCTACCCCCAATCCGACCGCCACGAAGAGGGCCGCAATGGCGAGCTCAACCGTTGCCGGCAGGCGCTCGCCAAGCAGGTCGAGAACGCTGCGTTTGAGGGATATCGAGGTGCCGAAGTCACCAGCCAGCATGGCCTTCAGCCACAGGCCGAACTGTACCGGCAGACTCGCATCCAGGCCGTAATGTGCGCGTAAGGCGGCAACATCCGCGTCGCTCGCACCCGGCGAAATCATCATGGCGATCGGATCCCCAGGGACGACACGCAACAGGACGAACACGATCAGGGCGACGCCGAACAAAGTGACGGCGGCCATGACGACGCGATTGAAGATAGAAAGCGCTATCATCAGCTCATATTTCTCGCCGGACGTCGAGTTGCCGCCAAGTTGCGGCAGCAGCGCCTGCAAAGGATGCCATTTCGGAATGCGGACGGGCTTTTCAACCCGCCCGGAGCCGGATTCATCATCCGGTTGGAAGCAGGTTTACGCCTTGGCGACCAGTATCGGCTGCAAGGCGCCCGAAACGTTCGGGGTCACCTTGAGGCTCGACTTGTAAACGATCGGCTGGGCGTATTGCAGAAGCGGGATCACGTAGCCCTCTTCGGCAATATACTTGCTGACGGCCTTCCACCCCGCAATTCGCTTTGCCTCGTCCTTTTCGCCCCAGAGCGGTCCGATCATGTTGTCTAGATCGTCGGTGTTCCAGACCGAGTGCGGCGAGGGGCCAAACATTGCAAAGCCCGTCGATGTGGTCGGATCGCCGATCGCGTTGCCCCAGTTGTAGAAGGCGGCCGGCGCCAGAGTGTCGGCAGCGCGCAGCTCGTAGTGCTTGGCGATTTCGTAAACCTCGATATCCGCCTCGATGCCGACCTTGCGCCACATGCCGACGATCGCCTGGATCATCTCGTAATCCTTGGGCTTGAAGCCTCGCGTCGTCTGGATCTTGAACTTGGCCGGCTTTGCCGACGAGTAACCGGACGCGGCGAGCAGCTTCTTCGCCTTCTCAGCATCGAAGCCGACGACGATCGACGGATCAAAGGCGTCGTACTCCGGTGCCTCCAGCGTGTCGATCGGCACGCCGTAGCCGCGCAGCAGGCGGCCAACGATCGCCTTCTTGTCGATCGCGTGATGAGCGGCCAGACGCACGTTCTTATCCAGCATCACGTCGATATTGTTGATGAAGATCATGCCGATATCGGAGATCGGTGCTGCGACGCCGGCAAGTCCAGACTTCTTCTTCAGGCGATCGAAATCCTCGTAGGGAATTTCGAGCGTGAGGTCGGAAGATCCGGATTCGATTTCAGCAACGCGGCTTGTCGTATCGGGCACGAACTTGAAGACGACCGTGTCGAAGGCCGGCTTGTCGCCGAAGTAGTTCGGGTTTGCCTTGAGGCGCAGGAAGGCGTTGCCCTCATAGGCATCGACCATGTAGGGGCCGGTGCCGATCGGCTTCTTCTCGAAGCCTTCGGCCCCGACCTTCTCATAATAGGCTTTGGGCAGGACGTAGCCGGTAAGAAACGCCATCCACTTGAAGTAGGTCGGCTCGAAGCGCAGCACATCACCGGTGATGCGCTTGCCGTCAATCTTGTAGTTGCCGGCCGTCGACCAGATGAAGGAGATCGGATTGCCACCTTTTTGGTCAGCCGCACGCGTCAGCGACCAGACGATGTCTTCCGGCGTAAACGGCGAGCCGTCGTGCCAGGTAACGCCTTCGCGGACATCCATCCAGACCTTGGTCTTGTCCTCGTTCCAGCCCCAGTCCGTCAGCAGGCCAGGTTGAAACTTCAGGTCCGGCCCTTGGCCGATATATTGGTCGAAGACCGACCGATAAATGGCCTGGATGCTCGGATTGACCGCCGATGGGCCGGTCGTGGGATCGAAGGATGGCAGATTGACGTTGAAGGCTATCGTCAGCGTGCCGTTTTCGGCAGCAGAGACGATATTTCGACCTGCGAGAATCCCAGTAATGAAAGTTGCTGCGCCGAGGCTCAATGCCTCGCGCCGAGTAAGTGTCGTCATAGTTTTCCGTTCCCCTGTTAGCGGAAGGAGGCTTTGCACCGGCCTCGGCTGCCGCTGGCAATTTATTATCGGAATGTTTCAACCTTAAAATAAGTAACGCGAACCGGCAAGCACTTTGCTGAAGCTTGAACAACCTCCCAATCATATGCCGCAGCATATATTTACGAGCGCTACTCATTGGGCGCGTCGGCGCGATCCTACAAAGGTATCAGCTAGGCAAGCATTTGCTGATTGACAGTGTTGCGTCAGCCGAAATATGCTTTTGCAAATGAATATAAAAGTAGTCCGCATGGACGAAGGGGAATGCCATGGCCGAACGCTCGTTTGCGCGTGAAGTCGAGGATCTGAAGCGGGGGGAAGGCGAAATCTTCCGCGGCGAAGGTATCCTCGCAATTACCAAAGCCCTCCTGCAATCCGGTGTATCCTATGTCGGCGGCTATCAGGGATCGCCCATCTCGCATTTGATGGACGTGCTTGCCGATGCCAAGGACGTGATGGAGGATCTGGGCGTTCATTTTGAGACCTCGGCGTCTGAAGCGGCCGCCGCCGCCATGCTTTCCGCTTCGGTGATGTATCCCCTGCGCGGAGCGGTCACCTGGAAGTCGACGGCCGGAACGAACGTCGCCTCGGATGCGCTTTCCAACCTCTCCTCCGGCGGCGTGACGGGCGGCGCTCTCATCATCATCGGCGAGGACTATGGCGAAGGCTCCTCGATCATGCAGGAGCGCAGCCATGCATATGCGATGAAGTCGCAGCTGTGGCTCCTCAATCCGCGGCCGAATCTGCCCTCGATCGTGGACGCCGTGGAAACCGGCTTCGAGCTGTCGGAAGCCTCCAATACGCCCGTCATGCTGCAGGTCGGCATTCGCAGCTGTCACATGCATGGGCAGTTCGAGGCGAAGAACAACAAGCGCCCCGAATTCACGCTGAAGCAGGCGCTCGAAAATCCGGTGCGCGACGTCAACCGCATCGTTCTGCCGCCGGCCTCCTTCCTGCACGAGAAGGAGAAGCTGGAGAAGCGCTGGCCTGCCGCCGTCGAGTTCATCAAGAGCCGTAAGCTCAATGAATATTTCGGCCCGTCGGAAGGCGAGGTCGGTATCATCCTGCTTGGCGGCGCGTACAATGGCGTCATGCGCGCGCTACAGCAGCTCGGCCTTGCCGACGTCTACGGCAATTCCTCCATCCCGCTCTATGTCCTGAACGTCGCCTATCCGCTGATCGACGACCAGGTGGCCGAGTTCTGCGCGGGCAAGAAGGCGGTGCTGATGGTCGAGGAGGGGGCGCCCGAATATATCGAGCAGTCGCTCAACACCATCCTGCGCCGCCGCGACATCCAGACCAAGGTCTCGGGCAAGGACGTGCTGCCGATGGGCGGCGAGTATACGGCGCCGGTGCTGGTCAAGGGCATTAAGACGTTTATCGAGATGCACCAGCGCCTCCTGCTCGGCAACCAGCCGCCGATACCCGATCCGACGCCTGTTCTCAACGATCCGAAGGTCAAGGCGCTTGCCGAAGTCGTGCCGCCGCGGCCGGCGGGCTTTTGCACCGGCTGTCCGGAGCGGCCGATCTTCGCGGCCATGAAGCTGGTCGAAAAGGAGCTGGGCGAACACCACGTTTCGGCCGACATCGGCTGTCATCTGTTCTCGATCCTGCCTCCCTTTAATATCGGCGGTACGACGATGGGCTATGGGCTCGGTCCAGCTTCCGCTTCCGCCTTCAATGTGGAATCGGACAAGCGCTCCATTTCGGTCATGGGCGACGGCGGCTTCTGGCACAATGGTCTGGCGACGTCGGTCGGCAACGCCGTCTTCAACAAGCAGGACGGCGTCATCCTCGTCGTCGACAATTACTATTCCGCGGCGACCGGCGGGCAGGACATCATGTCGTCGCGTGCGCTGAACCCGCGGCGCAAGACCAACAATTCCATCGTCAACGCGGTGAAGGGGATTGGTGCGACCTGGGTGCGCCAGATTGATCGTACCTATGACGTTGCGAAGATGCGGGACACGCTGCGCGAGGCGCTGACGACGAAGGAGCCGGGCCCGAAGATCATCGTCGCTTCGTCGGAATGCATGCTCAACAAGCAGCGCCGCGTGAAGCCGCAATTCGCCAAGGCGGTGAAGGACGGCAAGCGCATGGTCAAGGAGCGCTTCGGCGTCGACGAGGATGTGTGTACCGGCGATCACGCCTGTATCCGGCTTTCCGGTTGTCCGTCGCTGTCGGTCAAGCATACCGACGATCCGCTGAAGGACGATCCGGTCGCGGCGGTCGACAACACATGCGTCGGCTGCGGCAATTGCGGTGAGGTGGCGGAAGCGGCCGTCCTCTGTCCGTCGTTCTATCGCGCCGACGTCATTCATAACCCGACGGGCTGGGATCGTTTCGTTGCCCGCATGCGCAGCCGCGCCATCGGCTGGCTGCAGGCGCGCCGCCAGGCAAGCCGCATCGTCTTTGCCGATTGAGGAGCGCGACCATGAACGAGCAAGCGAGCCTCAACGAGCGCCTTTCAACCGACAAGCCGATTTCCGTCGCTATCCTCGCCATGGGCGGGCAGGGCGGCGGCGTGCTTGCCGACTGGATCGTGGCGCTTGCGGAAGAGCAGGGTTGGATGGCGCAGACGACGTCAGTCCCCGGCGTGGCTCAGCGCACCGGCGCCACCATCTACTATCTGGAAATGCTGCCGGCCCGCGACGGGCACGCACCGATCTTCTCGCTGATGCCGACGCCTGGTGATGTCGACATCGTGCTTGCCGCCGAACTGATGGAAGCCGGCCGTTCGGTGCTGCGCGGGCTCGTCACTCCGGACAAGACGACGTTGATCGCCTCCACCCATAGATCGTTTGCGGTCGGCGAGAAGGAAAAGCCCGGCGATGGCACGGCCAATCCTGTTGTCGTCACCGATGCCACCGATTTCGCCGCCAAGCGCATCATCGCCTTCGATATGGAGACGCTGGCGACCAGCAACGGCAGCGTGATTTCGGCCTCGATGTTCGGTGCGCTCGCCGGGTCCGGCGCATTGCCCTTCGGCAAGGAAGCCTTCGAGGCGACCATCCGCGCCGGCGGCAAGGGCATCGAGGCCAGCCTGAAGGCCTTCAACGCGGCCCTCGAACGCGCCTCCGGCAAGCCCAACGATTCCGTCTCCGCAACGCCGCACAAGCGTCTGGACGCACTGCCGGAAACGGCGGGGCATCCGGATCTCGACCGGCTGGTCAACCGCATTCGCGCCGAGTTTCCTGAACAGGCAAGGCCGCTGCTCTTTGCCGGCGTCAAGAAGCTCACCGATTTCCAGGATCCTGCCTATGCCGGCGAATATCTGGATCGCGTTGCTGTATTGCGCGCGCTCGACCGTAAGGCAGGCGGCGAGGCAAAGGGTTTCGCCTTTACCACGCAGGCGGCGAAATACGTGGCTGTTGCCATGGCCTATGACGACGTCATCCGCGTTGCCGACCTCAAGGTGCGTGGTTCGCGTTTCGAGCGCGTGCGCAAGGAAGTGGGCGTCAGATCGGACCAGATCCTTTATATGACGGAATACATGCATCCGCGCATGGAGGAAATCTGCGGTACGCTGCCGAAGGCGTGGGGCCTGTGGATCGAAAAGCGGCCGTCGCTGTTCAACCGGCTCGACCGCATCGTCAACAAGGGGCGGCGCGTGAAGACCGGCACGCTCTTCTGGTTCCTCGGCCTCTACGCCGTCTCCGCGCTTCGCGGCACGCGGCGTGGCACGCTCAGGCACATGCGCGAGACGGAGCACCGCGAAGCCTGGCTCGCGGCCGCAACCGGTCTCCTCGCCACCAACTACGCTCTCGCCGTCGAGGTGCTGAACAATCGCCGGCTGGTGAAGGGGTATTCCGATACCCATGCTCGCGGGCTGTCGAAATTCGACCGCGTCATGTCGGCGCTCACGATGCTGCGCGACCGCGAAGACGGCGAAGCCTGGATGCGGCGGTTGCGGCAGGCAGCACTGCTCGATGAGAGCGGCATTGCGCTCGACGGTGCGTTGAAGACGGTGGCGACGCTCTGAACCCTTTCTGCCTCGGTCTCACGCGGGTTTCTAGGTAAATAGTTTAAGCCTAAAATTATTGCTTTAAGCTTAAAATTAATATATTCATACCACCGGGGTCGCGCCTGTGAGCTGCGCCCGGCGCCGGTTCATGCATGGGAGCGGAATCGGTTTTTTCAAAGGGGGAGGTTGTATGGATAGTCTCAAGGGGGTAGGCGCAGGAGCGAAAGCCCACGGCGCAAAAGAGATTTCTCCTGGCAAAAGTCTGCTTGTGGTCCTGCTCTGCTGGGTCGCGATCTTTGCAGAAGGGTATGACGTCGGCGTTCTCGGCGCCATTCTGCCGTCGCTGGCGGCCGACACCGCCTGGAATCTGACGCCGCTACAGCTCGGCGCGATGGGCAGCTACACGCTGTTCGGCATGCTGATCGGCGGGATCGTCATTTCAACTCTCAGCGACGTTTATGGCCGCAAGCCGATGTTCCTGATGTGCCTGACACTGTTTGCCGCTTGCATGATGGTGACCGCCTTGTCGCCGACGCCAGCTTGGTTCGCGGTCAGCCGCTTCGTCGCCGGTCTCGGGCTTGGCGGCATCATTCCGGTGGCGGCCGCACTCACCATCGAATACTCGCCGTCGAGCCGAAAGAGCCTCAACTACGGCATCATGTATTCCGGCTATTCGCTGGGTATCCTCGCAGCTGCTCTCGTCGGCCGCGAGCTGGTGGCCGATCACGGCTGGCGCGCCGTCGTGCTGGTCGGTGCCGCGCCGCTCGTCTTCGTGCCGCTTCTCGCCTGGATGCTGCCGGAATCCCTGGAATACCTCGTCGGTCAGAAGCGCAATGAAGCCGCGCGCAAGCTTGCTGCCCGCCTGGGCGTCGAAGTACCGGCGGCAGTACAGAGGCCGGGTGCCAAGACCGGCTGGCGGGAAGTTCTCGGCGAGATCTTCGCGCCGCGCAACGCCTTCATGACCATCTGCTTCTGGGTGGCGCTGTTCTCCGGTCTTCTCTTGGTCTACGGCCTTGCGCAGTGGCTGCCGCAAATCATGCGCAAGAGCGGTTACGATCTCGGTGATGCCTTGCTGTTTCTGGCCGTTTTCAGCTTTACGTCGGCGATCGGCGGCATCGTGCTCGGAAAGTGGGCTGACCGCTTCGGTCCGCGGCGTACCGTCGCGCTGGCCTACATTGCCGGGGCTTTCGGTATCGCCGCCATGGCCTTCCAGAGCTCGATCTGGCTGAACTATACCTTTGTTGCCATCGCCGGTTTCGGCACGGTGTCGGCATCGCTCGTTCTGACCGGCTATCTCGCCTCGCATCTGAAGCCGTTCGTCCGCGCGGCGGGCACGGGCTGGGCCTTGAGCTTTGCCCGTATCGGCGCGCTCAGCGGACCGTTGCTCGGCGGCTATATCGCCAGCCTCAACGTCGGGCCTCAGTGGAACTTCTATGTCTTTGCGGGCGTAGCACTGGTGGCGGCACTGGCTACGCTCCTCATTCCTGCCAAAAGGGCGGACTGACCGAAAAACGAGCTCGGCTCGCCCGATAGGTCGCGCATTTGGAAAGCCGCGCGTCGAAAGATGCGCGGTTTTCACTTTGAGCCGGCTGCCGCATCCGGCCCGTTACGGTTGCAGCGCCTGCCGGCGGGACGGCCATCAGATCTCGTGCTTGCGGATATTGTGTAGCACCTTGTGCAGCGTCGAGATGAACACGCGATATTCACTTTCGTCGACGCCATCGAACATCTGCAGGAAGAGGTCGTACATGGTCGGCCAGATCTTCTCAAAGACGGCACGGCCTTCCTCGGTGATGGACACGTCGCGGACGCGCATGTCCTCGGGCCGTGGCTGGCGGCGGATGTAGCCCTGCTCTTCGAGTGAATCCAGGGTGCGGCTCATCGTCGACTGTTCTGTAACGGCAAAGACGGAGAGTTCGTTGATGGTGACGGAGGTGGACACGGCCAAGACCGCCAGCGCCCTCATCTTGGCGGTGGTGATGTCATGCTGCTTGAGCTCCTCGGCCATGTTGGCATTCCAGCGAGCCATGATCCGGTTCATGAGGTAGGGCGCGAAATGGTTGAGCCCGATTTCGCCCATGGCCGGCCGTGTTTCGTAGCCGTCCTGCTTGCGTCTCAGTACCGTGCCCGAAAAGCGCTCCGCCATGGATTCTCCTAGGTTTTCCTTATGTCAGGGAGGATGCGAGAAGGAACCCTGATCCGCCGCTAAGTCCCGGGCCGGGATGGGTCGAGGCGCCGATGTGGTACAGTCCCGAAATGTGGGTGCGGTGGTTAACAGAAGACTTGAAGGGGCGCCACAGGAAAAACTGGTCGACCCCGCAGAAGCCGCCATACGGGTCGCCGCCGACGAGGTTCATGTTCATCGCCTCGAGGTCGGCCGGCGAATACGCGCGGCGCTTGATCTTGATGCTATCGAAATTCTCGATATGGCGCGACAGCAGCGCCTCCACGCGGTCGGCGTAGCGCTCGCGCACCGTCTCGTTCCAGCGTCCGTCGGCGGGCGTTTCGATTTCGCCGGCGGCATCTCCCTTGAGAAACCGCGGCGCTTCGGGAAGCTGCAACCACAGGATCGATTTGCCCGCAGGCGCGCGGCTCGGATCGAAGGAGGCCGGCTGTCCGACGCAGACGGAAGGTTCGGCCGGCAGCAGGCTGCGCTCGCATTCGTTGCTGGCGCGCGACACGCCGTCGAGGCCGGGCGTCAGATGCAGAAGGGCAACCTTGTCAAGCTCGGGATTGGCCTTCCAGCGCGGCGGCTCGGAAAGCGCATAGTGGATCTGCATGTTGCCCTTGCCGTAACGATAGCGGGCAACGCCTTCGTTGACGGTTTCAGGCAAGGGGGTGGGCCAACCTTGCGTCAAACGTCCGTAAAGCTGGTTCGGCGTCGTCGAGCAGATGACGCCGCTCCTGGCACGCCATGTCTCGCCGTTCGCGAGGCGGACACCGCCTGCGCGATTTCCGGGGCCTGGAATGACGCGCTCGACCTCGGCGCCGGTGCGGATCTCGCCGCCCTGATCGGCGATCAGCCGCTCGAAGGCGGCGGTCAGCGACGCGGCCCCGCGCTTGGCGACCGGGCAGCCGGCCAGTTCGATGGCAAAGCCGATGACCTTCAGCATTTCCGCCGAGTAGGCGCTCTCCGGGCCAAGGCCGCAGTGCAGCACCCAAGGCGCCCAGAGCGCATGGATGTCTTCCGATTTATAGTTGGTTTCGAGATAGCCGCGGGCCGGCGCCAGCGCCTCGCCGAACCAGGCCGCAAGGTCGCGCAGGCCGCGGCCCCAGCCCTGTTTTGCAACGGTCTTCAGCGTCGTCCCGGACCAGAGCGCGCCACCGAGCAGCGCAAACAGGAACGGCGCATCCACGCCGAGCCTGTCCATGTCGCGCGCATAAGCCTTTCCGTCTCCGGGCGAAAGGGCTTCGAAGGTTGCGATGTTGCGGTTGCGGTCCTTTGAAAAGATGACGTGCGCGCCATCCGGCCTGAGCACGCCAGTCGGCAGGTCGGCATGCGCGAACTCAAGCCCACGTGCCTCCAGATCCTTGCCGAGCGCGCCGTAGGCGGGCGAAGTCAGGAACAGCACCATGGTCGTCGCCATGACGTCGTGGAGGAAGCCGGGCGCGGTGATCTCTTCCGTGCGCAGGCACCCGCCGACGTGGTCGTTGCGCTCCAGGACAAGGACCTTGCGGCCCTTCTTGCCGAGCATGGCGGCGGCGACCAGCGCGTTGATGCCGCTGCCTACGATAATATAGTCATAGTCGCTCATCGGCCGTGCGGTTCCAGTAGCGAATAACCCTTGAGATCGGGAGCGATTGAAGGGACATGCCTAGTCGCGCCAAAAGAAAGGGCCGGGGCGCTGCAGCGCCCCGGCCAAGCAAGATTACTTCGCGATCAGCGCCAGCGCACGCACCGGCGAGCCGGTGCCCTTGACGAACTTCAGCGGCGCAGCGATCAGCACGGCGCCCTTGGCAGGCAACTGGTCGAGATTGCTGAGGCTGGCAAGGCCGTAGCGATTATTCTTGTGCATCAGGTTGTGTGCCGGGAAGGGCGGGTTCATGCCCCCGGCCGAACCGGCGTCGGTGCCGATGGTTTCCTGGCCCCAGCCGATGACGCCCTTGTCGACCAAATACTGGATCGCCTCGGCGGTTGGGCCGGGCGAGTGCGGCCCGTTTTCGTCGGCGTTGAGGAAGGCTTCGGTCGAGCCGTTGCGCTTGTACCAGTCGGTGCGCAGCAGAACCCAGGTGCCAGCCTCGATCTCGCCGTGCTCGGCCTCCCACTGCTTGATGCTGTCAACAGTCAGGAGATAGTCGGCATCGGCCGCGGCTTCCTTGGAGCGGTCGATGACGTTGACCGGCGCCACGAAATTCTGCGGCGGGATGGTGTCTGTGGTGTTGTTCGGGTTGTCCTTGCCAGTGACCCAGTGGCAGGGCGCATCGAAATGCGTGCCGGTGTGCTCGCCCAGTTCCAGCCAGTTCCAGGCCCAGAACGGACCGTCCTGATCGTAGTGCGAAATGGTGTGCACCTTGACGGAAGGGGTGTTCTTGCCGAACTGCGGCGGCAGGTAGAGCACCGGCGTGTCGGGGCCGAGTGGCGCGGTAAGATCGACGACCTTCACGGCGCCGGAGATGAGTGCGGTTGCGAGGTTGGAAAGAGCGGTAGAAGACATTTTCAGGGTTCCCCTTGGCGAGATGCCAGCGCGACAGTGCAAAGGGTTTTTGAGGCTTCTTGTCTATTGCCCGCAGCGGCTGGATGAAGGGAGCCTATGTTACGAAATATGATATTGCAAGTATTTGGAGCCAGCGAAAGCGATATGCCCGGTGCATGCTCAGACGCGGCAAAGAACAAGGCAATTCTGCCTGAGGCTAGGCATCTTAGGACGTTCGACCAGATCGCCACGCCGCGACTGCTTACATCCTGGCCCGCAAACCCTTGAACAGGCTCTTCGAAGATGTATGCATGTGCGAATAAAAAAGTGCATTAAACAAGGGGTTCAAGCATGAGCTACGATGCAGTGGTGGTCGGCGCCGGTCACAATGGACTTGCAGCGGCGGTCCACCTGGCGGCGAAGGGATGGAAGGTTGCGGTGGTCGAGGCCAAGGCGGAGGCGGGCGGCGCCGTCAAGACGCGCGAGCTGACCGTTCCTGGTTTCCGCCACGATGTTGCCGCCATGAACCTCTCCATGTTTGCCGGCTCGGCCTTCTTTGCCGAACATAAGGACGCGCTGACGGCACACGGCCTTGCCTTCGTGCCGGCTGCCGATTGTTTTGCAACCGTGTTTCGCGACGATACCTTCCTTGGCGTCAGTTCCGATCTCGAAAAGACCAGTGCGGGCATTGCGGCACTTTCGCCGACGGATGCTATCGCCTGGCAGGCGATGCTTACGGAATTCGGCTCCGACGCGCCCCATATCTTCGGTCTTCTCGGGGCACCTATGCCGTCCCTGGCGGCCGCAAAGATTGTCTGGAAGGCATGGCGGCAAAAGGGAACCGGCTGGCTCTATGATACGCTGCGGCTTCTCTTTGCCTCGCCGCGCGATTTTCTCGATGCGCGGTTCAAGCACGCGAAGCTCAAGACGATGATGGCCGCCTGGGGGCTGCATCTCGACTTTCCCCCCGACGTCGCCGGTGGCGCCTTGTTTCCATACCTTGAATCGATGGCAAGCCAGGCGTTCGGCATGGTGATCGGCAAGGGCGGTGCCGACACGATCATCACAGCAATGACAAGTCTTCTCGAGGCAAAAGGCGGGGAGTTGATCCTCAACGCTCCGGTCGAAAGCATCAGAGTGTCCGGGGGGCGAGCGACCGGCGTTGTGCTGGCGGACGGGCGAACCCTGGAAGCTCAGAAGGCCGTGATCGCCAACATTCATCCCAAGATCCTGTTTGGTCGCCTCGTTGCGGCCGACGAGGCGAGCGCCGACTTTGATCGCAAGGTCGGTCAATTCCGCGCCGGGCCGGGAACGATGATGATCCACCTTGCACTCGAGGATTTGCCTGACTGGCGTGCGGGCGAGGGGCTCAAGCGCTTCGCCTATGTTCACGTTGCGCCGGACCTCGAAATGATGTCGCGCGTCTATGCCGAGGCCGCCGCCGGGCTGCTCCCGACCGAGCCCGCGCTCGTCGTCGGTCAGCCAACCGCGATCGATCCGGCCCGCGCTCCGGAGGGCAAGCATGTCCTCTGGGTGCAGGTGCGTGTTCTGCCGGCAGAATTCCACGGCGACGCCGCGGGAAAAATCACCGCCCGGAATTGGGATGATGCGAAGGAAGCCTATGCCGAGCGCGTCCTCGACATTATCGAGCGCTATGCGCCGGGGCTCCGGTCGAAGGTGCTTGGACGTGCAATATTCTCGCCAACAGACCTTGAGCGTGAGAACCCGAACCTGATCGGCGGCGACAATTTGTCGGGAAGCCATCACCTCGACCAGAACTTCATCTTCCGTCCGGTTGCCGGCTACTCGCGCTATGCCACGCCGGTGAAGTCGCTCTATATGTGCGGCGCCTCGACTTGGCCGGGCGCCGGCACGGGAGCCGGTTCCGGTTTCATGCTTGCGAAGATGCTTTCCCGGCAATAGCGGCGTTTGCCGAAAGCTATTCCTTTGACATTTCAAATATTGATGCATAGACCATCGAGACTTGTTTAGAACGGTTCGAGCGGAGTGAAATGGCAGAGGCGGACGTCGATACCGTCGACCTGGAGACGATCGTTCAGGGAGCCCATGAAAAGCAGGAGCTTCGGCTCTGGCTGCGCATGCTTTCCACGACAAAACTCATCTCGCAGGAGGTTCGCCGGCGCCTGCGAAACGAGTTCGGCGCAACCCTGCCGCAGTTCGATCTGATGGCCCAGCTTTACCGCGAGCATGGCGGGCTTCGCCTTGGCGAATTGTCCAAGCGCACGATGGTGACCAACGGCAATGTAACCGGGTTGGTGGAGCGGCTTGAGGCAGATGGCCTCGTCGTTCGCGAGACCCCGGATGACGATCGCCGCGTGACCGTGGCCAAGCTGACAGCCAAGGGGGATGACCTTTTCGCCACCATGGCCGCCGCTCACGAGAGCTGGGTGCGTGATATGATGGCCGATCTCGACCCGGCGGACGTCGCAGCCCTCTGGTCCCGGATCGGAGCTGTCAAGACTTCCGTCAGCAACCATCTTTCGGGCGCGGACTTCGACTAGCCGATACGCCGTGGCTGTTCAGCGGGTCTTTTCAGCCTGGAAGCGCTTCTCCAGCAGGCTGACCAGCCGAACCATCGGCCACAGGAATATGATATAGACCAGTGCCGCGCCGATCAGCGGCGTCGGGTTGGCATAAAGCGCCTGCGCGTCGGTTGCTTCTTTGAGCAGTTCCGGCAGCGCCACCGTCGAGGCGAGTGACGTATCCTTGAACATCGAAACGCAATTGCTGGTGGTCGGCGGAATGACGATGCGCAGCGCTTGTGGCAGAATGACCTTGCGCAGCGTTACCAGGAAGGGAATGCCGAGAGCGGCTGCCGCTTCGAACTGGCCGCGCGGGACGCTTTCGATGCCGGAGCGGAAGATTTCGGCCGAATAGGCGGCCATGACGATCGAGAAGGCAAGAACCGCGGAAGCCCAGGACGAGAGGCGGATGCCGAGGAACGGCAGCGCATAGTAGATCAGGATCAGAACCACAAGCACGGGAACCGCGCGGAAGACGTCGATGTAGATCGTCGTCAGCAGGCGCAGCGGTTTTGGCGCGTAAAGCCGGATTAGGCTCACGATCAGCCCGGCGGGAACGCCGACGGCGATGGCCAGAAGTCCGAGCAGGAGCGTGTTCCCCAGACCGCGAAGGAGTGCCGGCAGGCTGGACAGCAGGACATCGGCGTTGAAGAAGGTCTCGACCAGCGACATGAGCATTCCTTGCAAGTACAGAGTAAGGCATCACGCCGGCCAGAGGCCGGCATGACGAATTCAAACTCGGTTGCGAGCTTATGCCTTCGGGATCGGCAGTTCGGTGACTGTTGACGAACCGGCCGGTGCATCGCTGCCGAACCACTTCTTGTGGATCTTGGCGAGCGTGCCATCCTTCTTCATTTCGGTGATGGCGCCGTTGATCTTCTCGAGCAACGGGTGATCCTTGGACATCATCAGGCCGTACTGTTCGCCGGTCTTGATGCGATCCTTGACGGTAAAGCCCTTCATCTTGACGAAGAGGTACTCAATGCCCGGGATGTCGCTGATGACGGCATCGACGCGGCCAGCGCCGAGATCGAGGAACATTTCCTGCTGGGCGTTGTAGCCCTTGACGTCCCCAAAACCGTTGGCTGCGGCATTGTCCTTGACCCACTTGTCGCCAGTCGAGCCGGAGAGCACGCCGATCGTCTTGCCCTTGAGGTCGCCAAGTCCCTTGATGGTGCTATCAGCCTTGGTGGCGACACCCATGTCGGAGTCGTAGTAAGGCTGCGTGAACGACTGAGACTTCAGGCGATCCGGCGTAATGGTGATCGAGGAAATCGCTACGTCGATCCGCTTCGAAGTCGTGCCTGCAAAGAGGGCTTGGAAGCCGTAGTCGGCGATTTCCGGCTTCAGGCCGACGCGCTTGGCAGCTTCGGTGACAATATCGACCTCAAAGCCTTCGAAGGCACCGCTGTCGTTCTTGTATTCGAAAGGGGGGTTGCTCGGATAGGAACCGACGTTCAGGACATCGGCAGCATAGGCAGTGGATACTCCACCGGCAAGGCCGATGGCGGCCGCAAGGGCCAACAGGTTTCGACGGGTCAGGCTCATTTTTTATCTCCCTCTGGTTTATCGGCCTGCGCCGGGTTTTGCCGGCGCCGGTATTTCCCGTTCCGCCCTGCGGCGGAGCGTCATTTCATCGCGTCGACCATGCGATCAAGCGCAATTCTTATCTGTTCGATGTCGCGGAATACGCACATGCGCAGGAACGCTGCGGAAGAATTGCCGAAGAGATAGCCCGGCGCCAAACCGACGCGGGCCTTTTCAAGAATATCCGCACAGGCTTCGCGCGCGTCGGCGCGACCCTCAAGGGCAAAGAACGCATACATGCCACCCCGCGGCTTGTCGGGCAGGATCATGCCAGGGATTTGGCCAAGGCGCTCGTAGGCGAGATCGAGACCAGCCTTCGCCCTGCCACGGATTTCCTGCACAAGCGGTTCACCTTCGGTCAGGGCGGCAACGGCGCCAGCCTGGATCATCCCTGCCGTGCCGCTGTTCATATACTGCGTCATCGCCGCAAGCTGATCGGCAATGCCAGACGGGTGAGACAGCCAGCCGATCCGCCAGCCGGTCATCGCCCAGGCCTTGGAGAAGCTGTTGATCGAAATTACACGATCGGTATCGTCGGCGATCTGCAGGATCGAGGGCGCGACATTGCCCTCGAAATAGAGGCGGCCGTAGACTTCGTCCGATATGATCCAGATTCCGGTGCGTCGGCTGAACTCTAGGAGCGCCTGCATCTCATCCGCA
>NZ_JBNDHT010000055.1:0-39344 GCF_056755115.1 Rhizobium sp. SVR5-2C
GCGAGAAGGCGGTTCTCGAGCACCAGCTTCCGGGCGCGGCCGTCCGCGGCTTCGGCGGCGTTTCCGGCCATGCCATAGAAGCGCAGTTTACCCTTGGCCTTGCTTTCGCTGCACTCGCCGTTGATAGAAAAGCCAAGGTTCCGCCTTTCGACGCCGCTCAGGAAAAGCCGATGAGCGCGGGTACAACCGCGGCCGTCGTCACCACGGTCGGCCACCAGCGCGGCGAAGGTGTCGCCGTTCTTTCCGCGGAAGCGTGAGGAGTGATCAAATGACAGAATCTGCTTACAAGGATCATCTCGGCCGTCCGATCGTCGCGGTCACCGGCATGGGCATCATCACCTCGCTCGGCCAGGGGCTCAAGGACAACTGGGAGGCTTTGACGTCCGGCACCTCCGGCATCCATGAGATCACGCGCTTCCCGACCGACGGACTCTCGACCCGCATCGCCGGCACGGTCGATTTCATCGACATTCCGGTGCCAAACGCCGTCGAACGGTCCTACGCGCTCGCTCGCGAAACGACGATCGAAGCGCTGGCCGACGCCGATATCTCCGGTGACTTCAACGGTCCGCTGTTCCTGGCGGCTCCACCGATCGAGCCGGAATGGAGCGCGCGCTTCGACCTCGGCGACCGTTCGCCACCGTCCGACCATGCAGGCGACGTCTACGAACGCTTCCTTGCGGCCATGCGCAAGCGCACCGACGCGGCATTTCACGAGGCGGCGCTCTTTGGTGCGATCTCCGAACGTCTCGCCGACCGTTTCGGCACGCGCGGCCTGCCGGTGACGCTGTCGACCGCCTGTGCATCCGGCGCGACAGCCATCCAGCTCGGCATCGAAGCGATCCGGCAGGGCCGTACCGACCGCGCGCTTGCCGTTGCCACCGACGCTTCGCTGAGTGCGGAAGCCCTCATCCGCTTCTCCCTGCTTTCGGCGCTTTCGACGCAGAACGATCCGCCGACTAGGGCATCGAAGCCGTTCAGCAAGGATCGCGACGGTTTCGTCATCGCCGAGGGTGCCGCGACGCTCGTGCTGGAATCACTGGAGGCCGCCATTGCACGCGGCGCCAAGGTGCTCGGCATCATGAAGGGTGCGGGCGACAAGGCCGACTCCTTCCATCGCACGCGCTCCTCGCCGGATGGCGGGCCTGCGATCGCTACAATCCGCGCAGCGCTCGCGGATGCGGGCATCGACCACACCGAAATCGGCTACATCAACGCGCACGGCACCTCGACGCCGGAGAACGACAAGATGGAATATGCCTCCATGCTCGCCGTCTTCGGCGACCGCATGCCCGCCATTCCGCTATCGTCCAACAAGTCGATGATCGGCCATACGCTGACGGCGGCCGGTGCGGTCGAAGCGGTCTTCTCGCTGCAGACCATGCTGACCGGCACGCTGCCGCCGACGATCAACTACAACAATCCGGATCCGGCGATCGTCCTCGATGTCGTGCCGAACAAGAAGCGTGCGCAACAGGTTTCCGCCGTGCTTTCGAACTCGTTCGGATTCGGTGGACAGAACGCCAGCCTTGTCATGGCGCTCGAACCGGCTTAAGCGGTTCCCGAAAGATAAGAGAGATAAAACGCCTTCGAGGCGAAAGGTTTTCTATGCGCGCTTTGCAACTGGTCGACGACCGCAAGCTTGAGATCACTGACCTGCCGGAGCCGGACGCTCCGGCCGCAGGCGAGGTGACGCTGCGCGTCAAGGCGGTCGCCCTCAACCATATCGATGTCTGGGGCTGGCGCGGCATGGCATTTGCCAAGCGCAAGATGCCGCTCGTCATCGGTGCGGAGGCCTCGGGCGTCGTGGAAGCCATCGGGCCTGGCGTCGCGAATGTTCTGCCCGGCCAGCTCGTCGCCATCTACGGCGCGCGCACCTGTGGTCTCTGCCGTCCGTGTCGCGAAGGCCGCGACAATCTCTGTGAACACGTTTCCGGCGTGCACGGCTTCCATCTCGACGGCTTCGCGCAGGAAAAGGTGAACCTCCCCGCCCGCCTTCTCGTTCCGGCACCTCCCGGCGTCGATGCTGTTGGCGCCGCCCTTGCGCCGGTCACCTTCGGTACTGTCGAGCATATGCTGTTCGACAATGCCAAGCTCGAGCCGGGCGAGACGATCCTCGTTCATGCCGGCGGCTCCGGCATCGGCACGGCCGCGATCCAACTCGCGAAGAAGATCGGCTGCACGGTGATCACCACCGTTGGCTCGGACGACAAGATCGAGAGGGCGAAGGCCCTTGGTGCCGATCACGTCATCAATTATCGGACGGACCGCTTCGAGGGCGTTGTGCGCAAGCTCACCAAGAAGAAAGGCGTCGACGTCGTCTTCGAACACGTAGGCAAGGATACCTGGGCCGGCTCGATGCTTTGCCTCAAGCGGGGCGGCCGCCTGGTCACTTGCGGCTCGACCTCCGGCGTTTCCACCGAGATGAACCTCATGATGCTCTTCCAGCAGCAGCTGAAGCTCCTGGGCTCCTTCGGCTGCCGCATGGAAAATATGGCGGACGCCATGCAGAAGATGGGGCGTGGCCTCGTTCATCCGGTCATCGATACCGAGGTCGGCTTCGATGACATCGACCGCGCGCTCGAGCGGATGGAGTCTCGGCAGATCTTCGGCAAGATCATCCTGAAGATGGACTGAGCCTGTGAAGCTCTTCATCACCAGGATCGTTCTGAAGCTGGAGCGTTTTCGCCAATGGCTGATCGCTCAGCTGATGTTCGGCTTCCTGAATTTCCTGAAGATTTTTCCGGCCGACGGGGCGATCTCTTTTGCCGATTGGCTGACGCGCAAGATCGGTCCACACACGCCCCGTCACAAGCTGATGCTCTTCAATCTGCGCAATGCCTTTCCCGAAAAGAGCGATGCGGAGATCGAAGCGATCGCCGTGGCAAGCTGGGGCAATATGGGGCGTCTGGCGGCGGAGTACGTGTTCCTAGATCGGTTGTTCGATTACGACTACTACCGGCCCGAGCCCGGCCGGGTGGAGGTTTCGGGCATTCCGATTTTCATGGAACTGCGGGACAATCCGCGCCCGTTCATCGTGTTCACCGGACATACCGGCAACTTTGAACTCCTGCCGGTGGCGGGCGCCGCTTTCGGCCTGCAGGTGACGGTACTGTTCCGCCCGCCGAACAACCCTTATGTCGCCCAGAAAATCTTCGATTTCCGCAGCACCCGCATGGGCAAGCTCGTACCGTCGCATGCCGGCTCATCCTTTGCGCTGGCCCGCCAGCTCGAAGCCGGGCAGGGCGTCGGCGTCCTTGTCGACCAGAAGTTCCGCAAGGGGCTGAAGACCAAATTCTTTGGCCTGAATGTCAAGACGAACCCGCTGCTGCCGAAACTCGTACGGCAGTTCAATTGCGATGTGTATCCCGCACGCTGCATCCGGCTGCCTGGCAACCGCTACCGGTTGGAGATCGAGCCGAAGCTCGAAATGCCCCGTGACGAGAAGGGCAATCTCGACGTTACGGCGACTGCTCAGATGTTGAACGACAAGGTTGAGAGCTGGGTGCGGGAATATCCCGCGCAATGGCTTTGGTACCACGACCGCTGGAAGGTAAAGCACGAAATTCTTAATTGAAGAGGTGCATCCCCTTATATTTCATCCATTAAAATTCGATCCGACGTCGCGTTGAATATGAACGCTGTTCATGTTAGCCCTTCTACTAAGGCGAGTAGCGGCGTGCGTGAAGATGTGGCGTGCGTTGCATTTCGCTAAAGCAGGTATAAGTTGAATCTCTTAGAGAAACGAGCGACCTGGGGGGCGCCTTGCTTGAACTTTTGCAAGCTTTTACATCGCGGTGCACGCAGATCGAGGAAGCCATACGCGTCGGCGACGATGTGCGTGTTGCAACTCTAGATTGCGATATCGAACCTCTGGTTCAAGTGATCCTGAACTATAATGCTGCAACCTTGCTGGAAATGTGCATGCAGCTCCAATTTGTCGCCCACTTGTTGCAACAGGAGGTCGACGAGGGCACCAGCGTCAGCAATCATGCGGCAGTCCTCACGTCACTGCTCAATCGCTACTTCGGAGCGCCGCGGCGCCGGGAAGTCGTGTCTCCGCAACAAATCCCGTTGGCGTCACCAAAGCGCTACATGCCCGATATCGACAATGGGAATTTTCTGAACTGGGCAATTCTGGAAACGTTGCCTGATCGCGTTGCCGTAGTTACACCCGATTACCGGTATCTTTATTCCAATCAGGTCAATTGCGCATATCTCGGACGCAAGCCGATCGATATGGTCGGTCGGCACGTGATGGAGTTTATCGGCGAGGAGCGGTTCCTGGCACGGTCGAAGGTCAACTTCGATGCCTGCTTCGCCGGTCAGCTCGTCGATTTCTACTACGAGCAGCGCAACGGAAGCAGGAGCGTGCGCTGCCGCATGTCGCCGTTGCGTGATTCGTCGGGGCAGGTTCTGGGGGCGCTTGTGGTGATCGAAACCGCTGCGGCCGCTGCAGTTTCATCAATCGCAGCCTAGGCTAGACCTTGCTCCACACTGCGAGCTCGTACCCGTCCCTGTCGAGGAAATGAAATCGCCTGCCGCCCGGAAAGGCGGTGATCGGCTTTGCGATCGTGCCTCCGGCGCGCTCCACCTTCGATACGGCTTCCTCGAGATTGTCTGCGTAAAGGATCACGTACGGGCCGCCGGGGCGCGGCGGCGCGAGATTGGTGAAACCGCCCTTCAGGCGGCCGTCATCGAACTCACAGTAATTGGGACCGTAATCCGTGAAACGCCAACCGAATGCATCCCCGTAGAAGCTCTTTGCCGCCGCTATATCGGTAACGTTGAATTCGACGTAGTCGATCTTCAGGTCGTTTGCGCTCTTTTCCATGGAATTACATCTCCATCAATGATTTCAAGGCGCCGAGATCTTTCTGCACGTGGGCCGTATCGGCTGCGAACTGCTCGTCCGTCATGCCTGGCTGTCTCAACAGTGTAAACATCACCTCGCAGCCGCTGCCATTCGGGACGATTCGCAAAGCGTTGTAGACCCGCAGCCCGCTTTCGATCGTAACCGTATGGTCGATCACGCCGAACTCATTACGTGGAACAAAGCTCACCCGCACTGATCCAAGAACGCCGTGCGCGATCCAGTCGTTTCCATCCGGCTCGAGACCCGAGGCCAGTCCGGATGCCCAGAGCGGCATGTTCTCCGGCTTGCCGGCAAAGTCGTAAACGTCCTTCCAGTTGCGATCGACCGAGCAGTGAACGATTTTGGCGGGCAGGGTGCTCATCTTGCTTTCCTCGGCGTCTCCTCGGCTTACTGTAGCAGAGGAAAGGCTCCATGTTGGGAAAAGTTGATCCGGCGCCGGCAGACCGATTGGCGGCCTTCCGTACTTGCCGTTTTGGCCGGAGAGTGCCACAACACCGGTCCGGAATGACACATCGGAGGTGTATCGTGGAAAAGGCAGAAATCGGGCTGATCGGCCTTGCCGTCATGGGTTCCAATCTGGCGCTCAACATTGCGGAAAAAGGCAACAAGATAGCGGTCTTCAACCGCACTCCTGAGAAGACGGATGAATTCTACGAAAGCGCCGGCGATCTGAAGAAGCAGATCATCCCCTGCAAGACGATCGAGGAGTTCGTTGCCGCGATCCGCCCGCCGCGCCCGATCATTATCATGATCAAGGCAGGTGATCCGGTCGATCAGCAGATGGAGGCGCTGCGCCCGCATCTGGAGAAGAACGACATCATGATCGATGCAGGCAACGCCAACTTCCGCGATACGGTTGCCCGCTTCGATCGCCTCAAGGATACAGGCCTCACCTTCATCGGCATGGGCGTTTCCGGCGGCGAGGAAGGTGCCCGCCACGGCCCGTCGATCATGGTCGGCGGAACCGAAGACTCCTGGAAGCGCGTGGAGAAGGTTCTCACCTCGATTGCAGCCAAGTACAATGGCGATCCCTGCGTCGCCTGGCTTGGCAACGATGGCGCCGGCCACTTCGTCAAGACAATCCATAACGGCATCGAATACGCCGACATGCAGATGATCGCCGAAATCTACGGCATCTTCCGCGACGGCCTCGGCAAGGATTCGCAGGAGATCAGCAAGATCTTCGGTCAGTGGAACAAGGGCCGCCTGAACTCCTACCTGATTGAGATTTCCGAGAAGGTGCTCGCCGCTACCGATCCGATCTCCAAGGGCTCGATGGTCGACATGATCCTCGACAAGGCCGGCCAGAAGGGTACCGGCAAGTGGTCGGCGATCGAAGCGCAGAACATGGGTATTCCGGCGACCGCCATCGAGGCTGCCGTCGCCGCCCGCAGCATCTCCTCGATGAAGGAGCAGCGTGAAGCTGCCGAGAAGATCTTCGGCAAGCCAGAATACAAGTTCCCGATCGCTTACGGTCCGGAACTCGACAAGGATTTGGAGCTGGCACTGTTTGCCGCAAAGATCGGCGCCTACGCGCAGGGCTTTGCCGTCATGGCGGAAGCCTCCCGCGAGTTCAACTGGTCGCTGCCCATGCCCACGATCGCGAAGATCTGGCGCGCCGGCTGCATCATCCGCTCACAGTTCCTCGATGAGATCACCAGTGCCTTCACCAAGGCCCCGGATGCGGCAAACCTCATCGTGACGCCGGCCTTTTCGGAGATGGTCAAGGAATCGGTCCCGGCGCTCCGCCGCGTCGTGGCAGCTGCCCTCCAGGCTGGTCTGCCTGTGCCGGCGCTCACCTCGGCGCTCACCTATTTCGACGCCTACCGCCAGGGTCGCGGCACTGCCAACCTCATCCAGGCGCAGCGTGACTTCTTCGGCGCGCATGGCTTCGACCGTGTCGACGGCAAGGATTTCCATCACGGACCGTGGGGGAGCGGTGCGGCGAGCTTCTGAAGGTTGCGTTTTATGAATTGAAGGAAAGCCCGGCTTCGGTCGGGCTTTTTTATTGCCGTATCCTCCGTCATTCCGGTGCTTGTCACAGGAAGCCAGCCAACGCGCGTCTGCGCGATGAATGACTTATTTTTCTTCAGGTAGGAGAGTTTCCCGCGCCCATGGACATGGGCGCATTGGATTCCTGTGACAAGCACAGGAATGAGGGAGCGCGCTCGCGTCTCAGGTCGGGAGGCAGCCTCCCATCAAGCTTATTTCCCATCCGGCCAGACCGGTTTGCTGATGCTTTGCAGCAGCTCGGGCTCGATGCCGTCAATGCGTGCGATCACGGCCTTCGCCATTTCCCGGCCTGCATGGCGAACGTCTTCGTAGGCGGTAATGATCTCCGGCCTGATCCAGTTCAGGATCGGCGCGGATTGTTTCGAGACCATGTCGATATCGTAGCCCACGCGCTTTCCCGCGGCTTCGATGCCGGCATTGACGGCGATGGCCGCACTTCCCGCCGAGCAGACGATGCCGTCGGGGGCGCTGGATGATCGCATCAGCGTTTCAACTGCGTTCTTGATCTCCTCCAGCGGCGCATCGATGTTGACGCGCAGCGGCACCTCGTCGGCGCCGTAGTCGTGAAGGCCCGTCTGGAAACCGATGCGCGTATGGGCGTAGTAAGTCAGCTTGCTTGGCGGCTGGAGCAGGGCGATATGCCTGCGGCCACGGTTGACAAGCTTCTTCACCGCCTCGTGGGCGAAGGCCTCGTTGTCGAAATCGTGATAAGGGTGCACCAGCCCCCCGTCGGTCCGTCCGTGGGTCGCGAACGGCATGTTCTGCTCGACAAGAAGCCGTACGCGCGGATCGTCGGGCTCGATACGGGAAATGATGACGCCGTCGGCAGAGCCGGTGTCCAGGATGTAGCGCACCGGCAGCATCGGGTCCTTGCTATGCGAATGCGGCGTGACGACGATGTGGTAGGGCGTGCCGGTCAGGACTTCGGATATGCCGAAGACCATCTGGCTGCTGAAACCCATGATCTCTTCATCGATGCTGAGGACGAGCGCGATGACGTTGGTCTTGCCGGTTCGAAGGCGTACGCCCGCGCGGTTCGGCTGATAACCGAGCTGGCGCGCCACCATGCGTACGCGCTCCTTGGTTTCCGCGCCGATATCCGGTGCATCCTTGAGCGCCCGCGAGACCGTGGTGATGCCCAGCCCTGTCATGAAGGCGATTGTCTTGAGCGTCGGCCGTTCGCGTTGCAAGCCCGATGCCGCTCCCCCCAGATTTCCCTTGCTTTCCATTCCTTTACGCCACCTCGCGCGATTTCGATCCGCTTATAGAATGTTTTGCGCGGCGCTGTAAGCACGCCCTCTGCTAAAGCCGGTGCTTACTCGCGAGGAGAAATCTGTAACGATACAGTCGGAATGTCGAGAACTTTTTCCTGGTTGCAATGCAGCATTCTCTGCTCAAGATGTGATTTGAATGCCGACAATAAAGTTTTCGCGTGTGCGAAACAGATTTTCTGCAAAGGCTGTCATGCATATAAAAAATATCACATAATATCAATTAATTACATGCATTCACGCGGGTCTGTCGCCGCCGCGAAACGCAGTACGATCGACGCAAGATAGCGAGATCCAGACAGCCGTTTATAGCCGCGGGAGCTGTCCAGGAAAATTTTTTGTGGGCGGGCGGTTGCGCCAAAATATCGATTGAACTAAGTTTTTCCGGCAACGTTTCAGTGAGGGAGGAGAACTCATGAGGTTTCGTTCGTTTGCGGCAGTGCTTGCCGCGTCGGTGGCGCTTCCGCTCGGTGCGGCCCACGCAACCGATCTTGAAGTCACCCATTGGTGGACATCCGGCGGTGAAGCCGCCGCCGTCAAGGTTCTTGCCGATAGCTACAATGCGCTCGGCGACAACAAGTGGGTCGATGGCGCGATTGCCGGTTCCGGCACCACCGCCAATCCAATCATCATCAGCCGTATTCTCGGTGGCAATCCGATGGGCGCGACCCAGATGAATACCGGCCGCGACGCCGAAGAGCTCATCAAGGCCGGCCTCATGACCGACCTGACGCCGCTCGCCGAGGCGGAGCACTGGAAGGACGTTATCCGTCCGGCGAAGCTGCTCGACGCCTGCACCTACGAAGGCAAGATTTATTGCGTGCCTATCAACATTCACTCCTGGCAGTGGATGTGGGTTAACCGCCACGTCTTCGAAGACAACGGCATGGCTGTTCCGAAGAACTGGGAGGAACTTGCAGCCGACGCGTCGAAGCTCAAGGAGAAAGGCGTCACCCCGCTTGCGACGGGTGCCCCGTGGCAGGTCGAAGGTATCCGTAACGTCATGCAAGCCGGTATCGGCGGCAAGGAACTCTACCTCGCCATCAACGACAAGAAGAGCGAGGAAGCCATCCGCAGTGATCAGAACCGCAAGGTATGGGAAGCTTTCGCCCAGGCCCGCGACATGGTCGATCCGTCCTATTCCGGCCGCGACTGGAACGTCGCCACCAACATGGTGATCGAGGGCAAGGCTGCCGCTCAGATCATGGGCGATTGGGCGCAGGGCGAATTCGGTGTGGCGAAGAAGGTGGCAGGCACGGATTATGATTGCCTTCCCGGCCTCGGCTACAACCCGCAGCTCGATACGGGCGGCGATGCCTTCTACTTCCCGAAGAACAGCAATCCTGACGTGACCAAGGCGCAGCTCGAACTCGCCAAGATGCTTCTTTCCAAGGAAGTCCAGGTCAAGTTCAACCTCGTCAAGGGTTCGCTGCCGGTGCGCGGCGATGTCGATCTCAATGCGGCCAATGCCTGCATGAAGAAGGGCATCGAGATCCTTTCCAACCTCGACAACGTTCTGCCTTCGACCGAGCAGATGCTCGACTCCGATACGCAGGGCCAGCTGCAGGATCTCGCGCTCGAGTTCTTCAGCTCCAAGATGTCCGTGGATGACGCGATCGACCGTCAGGTCGATATCATCTCACAGGCCCAGTAAGGCCATAGACGCTCTTACGACTTGAGACGGCTTACGGGCGCGGGCGCTAGTCCGCCCGCGCCTGCGCCGCCCACAGGAGGTATCGATGGCTCACCCCGGCCGGCCGTTTGGCCTGTTGCGCAACCTCAATGCGAAGATCGCGGCAATCCCGATGATGCTGACGGTCATCGTGATTTTCATCGGTTGCACGCTCTGGACCGTTTTCTACTCATTCACGTCGTCGCGACTGCTGCCGACAACCGATTTCGTCGGCTTCGATCAGTACCGGCGTCTGTTCGGCAGTGCGCGCTGGAACCAGTCGGTCATCAACCTTGCGACCTATGGCATCTGCGTACTGACATTCGTCTTCGTCATCGGTTTCCTGCTGGCCGTTCTCATCGATCAGAAGATCCGGTTCGAGAACACGTTCCGCACGATCTTTCTCTATCCGTTCGCGCTGTCGTTCATCGTCACGGGGCTCGTCTGGCAGTGGATTCTCGATCCCAGCCTCGGCGTCCCGAAGGTCCTCAACGATCTCGGCCTTCCGGGCGGCAGCCTGGCCCTGCTCGGCGACAAGAACACCGTCATTTATGCGCTGGTCGTCGCTGGCCTCTGGCAGGGGACGGGACTTGTCATGGTGCTGATGCTTGCGGGTCTGCGCGGTATCGATTCCGAAATCTGGAAGGCCGCCCGCGTCGACGGCATCCCGGCATGGCGCACCTATCTCTTCATCATCATTCCGATGATGCGCGGCGTCTTTGTCACAACACTCGTCATCGTCGCCTCGGGCATCGTGCGCGTCTATGACCTCGTCGTCGCGATGACGCAGGGCGGACCTGGTTTCGCATCGGAAGTGCCTGCCAAATACGTCTATTCGTTCATGTTCGAGCGCGCCAATCTCGGGCAGGGGCTTGCGGCATCCACCGTGATGCTGGTCACCGTCTTCATCATCCTGGTTCCGTGGGCTCTCTCCGAGTTCCGCCAGAAACGATCCTGAGGAGCCCGATCATGGCAGTTATCTCTGCGGACGAACCGTTTGGTGCAAAGCCGAGGCGCATGTTCGCACCGTCGACCATCATCCTCTACAGCGTGCTTACGGTCGCCGCGCTCTACTATCTCCTTCCGCTTTACGTGATGGTCGTCACGTCTCTGAAAGACATGACCGAAATCCGCATGGGCAACATCTTCGCTCCGCCGGTGCAGATCACCTTCGAACCCTGGGTCAAGGCATGGAGCCAGGCCTGCACCGGTCTCGAATGCTCCGGCATCAGCGTCGGTTTCTGGAAGTCGGTGAAGATCACCATTCCGAGCGTCATCATCTCGGTGGCGATCGCTTCCGTGAATGGCTACGGGCTCTCCTACTGGCGCTTCAAAGGGTCGGAAGTGTTCTTCACGATCCTGCTCTTCGGCGCCTTCATCCCCTATCAGGTGATGCTCTATCCGCTTGTCATCATCATGCGCGAGCTCGGCATCTTCTCGACCATCTGGGCGGTCGTCCTGGTGCACACGATCTTCGGCATGCCGATCAATACGCTGCTCTTCCGCAACTATTTCGCGTCGCTGCCGCCCGAGCTCTTCAAGGCCGCGCGTGTGGACGGGGCCGGATTCTGGCAGGTGTTCTTCCGCATCATGCTGCCGATGTCGCTGCCGATCTTCGTCGTGTCGATGATCATCCAGATCACCGGCATCTGGAACGACTTCCTGTTCGGCGTAATCTTCGCCGGCAACCAGAATTTCCCGATGACGGTGCAGCTCAACAACATCGTCAACGCCGTCCAGGGCGTGAAGGAATACAATGTCAACATGGCCGCAACGCTGCTTACCGGCGCCGTTCCGCTTATCGTCTACTTCGTCTCCGGGCGTCTCTTCGTTCGCGGTATCGCCGCCGGCGCAGTGAAAGGTTGATCCATGCAAACAAGCGTTTCCATCAAAGATCTGTCGCTGAATTTCGGCGCCGTCAGCGTTCTCAAGGATCTGAACCTCGACATCAACGACGGAGAATTCCTGGTGCTGCTCGGTTCGTCCGGTTGCGGCAAGTCCACCCTGCTCAACTGCATCGCGGGACTACTCGATGCATCCGCGGGGCAGATCTTCATCAAGGGCAAGAACGTCACCTGGGAGGAGCCGAAGGATCGCGGCATCGGCATGGTGTTCCAGTCCTATGCGCTCTATCCGCAGATGAGCGTCGAGAAGAACCTCTCCTTCGGTCTTCGCGTTGCGAAGGTGCCGCAGGTCGAGATCGAGAAGCGCGTGGCTCGTGCTGCCGAAATTCTGCAGATCCAGCCGCTCTTGAAGCGCAAGCCCGCCGAGCTTTCCGGTGGGCAGCGGCAGCGCGTAGCGATCGGCCGTGCCCTGGTGCGCGACGTCGACGTATTCCTCTTCGACGAGCCGCTCTCGAACCTCGATGCCAAGCTCCGTTCGGAACTGCGCGTCGAGATCAAGCGGCTCCACCAGTCGCTGAAGAACACGATGATCTACGTGACCCACGACCAGATCGAGGCGCTGACGCTCGCCGATCGCATCGCGATCATGAAAAGCGGCATCATCCAGCAGCTCGACGATCCGACGACGATTTACAACAAGCCGCGCAACCTTTTCGTTGCGGGCTTCATCGGCTCGCCCTCGATGAATTTCCTCAATGGCGAGTTGACCAGAAAGGGCGACAGGCCGGCGTTTATCGCAAACGGCGTCAGCTTCTCGCTCGAGGGCTATGAAGCGGCAGAACCGCTGCAGGCGGGCCGCAAGGTCGTTCTTGGGGTGCGTCCGGAACACATCAAGGTCGATGAAAATCTCGGCCCCGAAGTGCACGATGCCACCGTCGACATCGAGGAGCCGATGGGCGCCGACAACCTTCTGTGGCTGAAGCATGCGGGCCATACGATGTCGGTCCGCATCAACGGCGCGCGCCGCTTCAAGGCGGGGACGCCGGTGAAGCTCAGTTTCGACATGTCGCTGGCATCGCTTTTCGACGCCGAAACGGAAAAGCGGATCTGAATCGCAATGCGGGGCGGGGCCGCAAGCTCCGCCTGATCTTCAATCGGCCAGCCGGCCGTCCAAGTTCGGCCGCATCCTCCCAGGCGGCCTACCAGGGTAATGTCATGACTTCCTTGCCGAAGAACGCCTCCAGTATCGATCTGTCCGGTGCCTGGCACCTCGCTTCCGCCGATGGCGAGATCAGGAGCGTGATGACGCTACCCGGCGACGTCCATACCGCGCTTCACTCCGCAGAACTCATTCCCGACCCGTATTTCGGCCGCAACGAAGAGCAGGTGCAGTGGGTTGCGCACAAGGACTGGGTGATCGAGCGGAGCTTTTCGCTACCGGACACCGAGGGCGACTGGTATCTCGATATCGATTACCTCGACACCGTCGCATCGGTCTTCGTCAACGGCTTGCTGGCACTCTCGGCTGACAACTGCTTCCGCCGCTACCGGCCGGATGTTTCAAGCATGCTGAAAGCGGGCGACAACACGATCCGCATCATCCTGCATTCGAGCATCACCGCCGGTGCTGAACGCCAGAGCAAGCAGCCTTTCTACGTTCCCTATCATCCGGGCAATTCACCGATCGCCAATGGCAATATGCTGCGCAAGGCGCAATGCCATTTCGGCTGGGACTGGAACATCGCCATTGCGCCGCTCGGCCTTTACGGAACGGTCGCGCTTCGGAAGCTCGAAACCGCTCGCATAGAGCACGTCACGACCCGCCAGATCCATAGTCTCGACGGCAGCGTTCAACTGCAAGTCACGGCCACGCTCTTCGCGAAGAACCCGGGCATTGTGCCGGTGCATTTCTTGCTCGACGGCGAGCGCGTCCGTCTCGATGTCGGCGTCAACAGCGGTGAGACGACGATCAACCATGTCTTCGATATCGAGAAGCCCCGTCTCTGGTGGCCTTCCGGCAGCGGCGAACAGGCGCTTTATACGCTTTCCGTCGAGGTTCCGGGCGATACGGTAACGAAGCAGGTCGGCCTTCGCACCATCGAGCTCGTCACCACGCCGGATGCTGCCGGAAGCCGTTTCGCTTTCAAGGTCAATGGCCGCGAAATCTTCTGCCGCGGTGCGAACTGGATTCCAGCGGATGCGCTGTTTTCGCGCTCGTCTCCCGGAAAGACGGAGGACCTGCTGCGGTCGGCGAAAGCCGCCAACATGAACATGATTCGCGTCTGGGGCGGCGGCTTCTACGAGCAGGATTATTTCTACGATCTGTGCGACCGCCTCGGCCTCATGGTCTGGCAGGACTTCATGTTCGCCTGCAATCTCTATCCTTCGACGGAGGATTTCCTCGAGAACGTCGCGCATGAGGTCGAGTATCAGGTCAAGCGGCTGTCCTCGCATCCGTCGATCGCGCTCTGGTGCGGCGACAACGAGCTAGTTGGCGCGCTCACATGGTTCGACGAGCCGAAGAAGGATCGGGACCGTTACCTCGTTTCCTACGATCGTCTGAACCGCACCATCGAGCAATCGTTGAAGAAGGCGCTTCCCGGCGCGCTGTGGTGGCCGTCGAGTCCTGCCTCCGGCTATCTCGATTTCGGCGATGCCTGGCATGCCGACGGCTCCGGCGACATGCATTACTGGTCGGTCTGGCACGAGAATAAGTCGTTCGACAATTACCGGACGGTCAGGCCGCGCTTCTGCTCCGAATTCGGCTTCCAATCCTACACATCGCTGCCGGTCATCAAGACCTATGCAGACGCGAAAGACATGAACGTCGCCTCGCCGGTCATGGAGCTGCACCAGAAAAATGCCGGCGGCAATGAGCGCATCGCCAGCACCATGTTCCGTTACTTCCGCTTCCCGAAGGACTTTCCGAATTTCGTCTATCTGAGCCAGATCCAGCAGGGCCTCGCGATAAAGACGGCGGTGGAATACTGGCGCTCGCTCAAGCCGCATTGTATGGGCACGATTTACTGGCAGCTCAACGACACCTGGCCGGTCGCGTCCTGGTCCAGCCTCGATTATGGCGGCCGCTGGAAGGCGATGCACTATCTCGTCAGGCGCTTCTTCCAGCCGGTCGCAGTCGCCGCCATTCCGAGCGAGGACGGCAAGACGATCCTGTTGTCACTGGTCAATGACACGCTTTCCGATATCAGCGTCGATCTTTCGATCTCGATCCTGACGATGAAGGGCGAGCGCCGGCACCTGAAGGATGTTCAGGCTGTCTGCACGACCGATGCTGCCGTGACGGCAACAACGGTCGAGATGGCGGATATCCCTGCCGGCACGCTGCTCGCCTGGCACTTTAGCGCCTCGAACGGCATGGGCGGCGAGGGGCATTACGTTCACGGCACCTACAAGGCGCTGGAGCTCGAACCTGCCGGACTGCAGGTGACTCGCGAATATGTCGAGGAGGACGGCTCGGTTTGCCTCAACGTCACCGCCAAGGGACTGGCGCTCTTCGTGATGATCGAGACCGATTCCGACGGCAAGTATTCTGACAATGCCTTCGATCTGGCGGCCGGCGAGACCCGCCGCATCACCTTCACACCGGCGCAGCCGCTCGAAGGCGACGAGTTGCCGGAATTCCGTTTCTACGACCTGCATTCTTGCCAGTCCGTGGATTGATCCTGATTCAAATGAATGGGCACGAGGCCCGAGGAGGATAACATGACCAAACTAAGTTTTCAGCTTTACAGCGCCCGCAATTTTCAGCCCTATTCGGCGATCCTCGAAAAGCTCGGCAAAGCCGGCTATTCGGAAGTCGAAGGTTTCGGCGGCATGTATGCTGATCTCGATGACGCCGGTCTCAAGAGCCTGCGTGCCGATCTCGACAAGAACGGCCTTGTGATGGCCACCGGCCATTTCAGCCCGGATCTCCTCGACGGCGACGTCAAGAAGTCGCTGAACATTGCCAAGACACTCGGCATGGATTCGATCTATGCGCCGCATTTGGCCGCCGATAAGCGCCCGGCGGACAGCGCCGGCTGGCTCGCCTTCGGCAAGCGCCTGCACGAGATGTCGAAGCCCTACAAGGATGCCGGTTATGAATTCGGCTGGCACAATCACGACTTCGAACTCGTGAAGCTCGCCGACGGCTCGCTGCCGATCGAGCGCATTTTCGAAGGCGCGCCTGACATTTCGTGGGAGGCGGATATTGCCTGGGTGGTTCGCGGCGGCGCCGATCCCTACGCCTGGATCGAGAAGCTCGGGTCCCGCATCACCGCCGTTCACGTCAAGGACATCGCTCCATCAGGCGAGAACACGAACGAAGACGGCTGGGCCGACGTCGGTCACGGTACGCTTGCCTGGGCGAAGCTGATTACGGCGCTCAAAGGCACCAAGGCGAAGCACTACGTGGTCGAGCACGACAATCCGAGCGACGTCGATCGCCTGATCGCCCGCTCGATCGCATCCTTCAAAACCTATTGAGGACAACATGACCAAGGAACTTGGCGTCGGCATCATCGGATGCGGCAACATCTCCACTACGTACTTTTCGCTTGCCCCGCTGTTCAAGGGCCTGAAAATTCTCGCCTGCGCGGATATCAATGTGCAGGCAGCGGAATTGCGCGCCGAGGAATACGGCGTCAAGGCGCAGACGATTGAGGGACTTCTCGCCAATGACGAGATCGAGGTCGTCGTCAACCTGACGATCCCGGATGCGCACTATCCGGTCTCGAAGGCCGCTCTTGAAGCCGGCAAGCATGTCTATTCCGAAAAGCCGCTTGTGCTGACGCTGGAGCAGGGCGAGGACCTGCGCCGCATTGCCAAGGAGAAGAAGCTCTCCGTCGGCTGCGCTCCGGACACTTTCCTCGGCGGCGCACATCAGCTCGCCCGCAAATATATCGACGAGGGCGGCATCGGCCGCATCACCTCGGGCACGTGCAACGTGATGAGCCCGGGCATGGAGATGTGGCATCCTAATCCGGACTTCTTCTTCCTACCCGGAGGAGGTCCGATCCTCGACCTCGGCCCCTATTACATCGCCAACCTGATCAACCTGATCGGCCCGGTGAGGCGCGTCGGTGCCATGACCTCGATGGCTTCCGAGACCCGGACGATTACCAGCCAGCCGCGCAACGGCGAGATCATTCCGGTCAAGACGCCGACGACGATCCAGGCGCTGCTCGAGTTCGTCAGCGGCGCGACGATCACCCTGACGGCGAGCTGGGATGTCTGGTCGCATCGTCACGCCAACATGGAGCTCTACGGCACCGAAGGTTCGCTCTATGTGCCGGACCCGAATTTCTTCGGCGGCGTTGTCGAGGCAAGCGGCCGCGACAAGGAGATCAAGCCGCTGGAAGCCTGGGAACATCCCTTCGGCATCTTCAACCAGGAAAGCCCGAGCGGCCCGCGCGCCAACTACCGCACCGCAGGTCTCGCCGACATGGCGATGGCCCTGATCGACGGCCGCGATGCGCGCTGCTCGCTCGACCGCACGCTGCATGGCGTCGATGTCATGACCTCGATCCTGAAGTCGGGCGAGGAAGGCAGGTTCGTGGAACTCACCACGACGTGCACGCAGCCCGCGGCACTCGGCATCGAAGAGGCCCAGGCACTTCTGAAGTAGGGGCGCTCTTGAAGTAAGGCTTCAAACCACTATTGTCCCGCGCGGGCAGATCTGCCCGCGCGATTTTCTTAAAGGACTAGGACCATGAGCTGGCAACCGGCTTCCGACCGCTATTCGAACATGAAATATAACCGCACGGGCCGTTCCGGCCTGAAGCTGCCTGCCGTCTCCCTCGGCCTCTGGCACAATTTCGGCGGCGACACGCCGCATGACCGCAAGGTCGACATGTGCCGCACGGCCTTCGATCTCGGCATCACCCATTTCGACCTTGCCAACAATTACGGCCCGCCTCCCGGCTCCGCTGAGACCGCCTTCGGCGAAATCATGCGCACGGATTTCGCGGGCCTGCGCGACGAGCTGATCATCTCGTCCAAGGCCGGTTACGACATGTGGCCGGGCCCTTACGGCGAGTGGGGCAGCCGCAAGTATCTGATCGCCTCCTGCGATCAGAGCCTGAAGCGCATGGGCCTCGACTATGTCGACATCTTCTATTCGCACCGCTTCGATCCGGACACCCCCCTGGAAGAAACCTGTGGCGCACTGGATCACATCGTTCGCTCCGGCCGCGCGCTCTATGTCGGCATTTCCTCCTACAACTCCCAGCGCACCCGTGAAGCGGCTCAGATCCTCAAGGATCTCGGAACGCCGTGTCTCATTCACCAGCCGAGCTATTCCATGCTCAACCGTTGGGTCGAGGACGACAAGCTTCTCGATGCGCTGGACGAGGTCGGCATGGGCTCGATCGTCTTTTCGCCGCTGGCGCAAGGCATGCTGACGGCCAAGTATCTGGGCGGCATTCCGGAAGACAGCCGCGCGGCGCAGAACCACTTCCTGAAGCGCGATTTCATCCGTCCGTCGATCATCGACAACATCCGCAAGCTCAACGAGATCGCCGAGAAGCGCGGCCAGACGCTGGCGCAGATGGCGATCGCCTGGGTGCTGCGCGGCGGCCGGGTCACCTCGGCGCTGATCGGCGCCAGCCGCTCGTCGCAGATCGTCGATTGCGTCAAGGCGCTCGATAATCTCGAGTTTACCGCGGAAGAACTGAAGCAGATCGATGTCTACGCCAAGGAGGCCGACATCAACCTCTGGGCCAAGTCCGCAGAGCGCGAATAAGCAAGAGGCGGGGGAGCTTGATGCAACGGGTTGCAACAAGCTCCCTCATTCCTGTGCTTGTCACAGGAATCCAGCCGCCGCGCGTCTGCGCGGCGAGAAAGGTCCTTTCACCCCAAAGACTTGGGCTGGCTGGATCTCTGTGACGAGCACAGAGATGAGGGCGGCTAGATTGGAGGCCGCGACCTGTCGCTGTTGATGTACGTATAGCAAACTTGCCGGAGGAGGAGCCGTCAATGATCCGCAACCCTATTCTGCCGGGTTTCAATCCCGATCCATCCATCTGCCGCGTCGGCGAGGACTACTACATCGCCACCTCGACCTTCGAATGGTATCCCGGTGTGCAGATCCATCACTCGCGCGACCTGGTGAACTGGACGCTGGTGCGGCGGCCGCTGGAGCGCAGGTCGCAGCTCGACATGCGCGGCAACCCGGACAGCTGCGGCATCTGGGCGCCATGCCTGTCTTATGCCGATGGGTTGTTCTGGCTGGTCTATACCGACGTCAAGCGCTTCGACGGCAACTTCAAGGACGCGCATAATTACATCGTGACGTCGCCGACGATCGAGGGCGAGTGGTCCGAACCGGTCTACGTCAATTCCTCGGGCTTCGACCCGTCGCTCTTCCATGATGACGACGGCCGCAAGTGGTTCGTCAATATGCAGTGGAACCATCGCACCGAAAGCTATGGCGGCGCGCCGAAGCACCCTGCCTTCGACGGCATCCTGCTGCAGGAATGGAATTCCGAGACGCGGGCGCTGAAAGGCCCGATCAAGAACATCTTCGCCGGCAGCCCGCTTGGACTTGTCGAAGGGCCGCATCTCTTCAAGCGCGATGGTTATTACTATCTGACGACCGCCGAAGGGGGCACCGGCTATGACCATGCAGTGACGATGGCGCGTTCGCGCAACATCGACGGTCCCTACGAGATGCATCCGAACATGTATCTCATCACATCCAAGGATAATCCGGAGGCCGTGCTGCAAAGGGCAGGGCACGGGCAGTATGTCGAGACGCCCGATGGCCAGGTCTATCACACCCATCTCTGCGGCCGGCCGCTGCCGCCGAAGCGCCGCTGCACGCTCGGTCGTGAAACCAGCCTGCAGAAATGCGTCTGGAAGGACGATGGTTGGCTCTATCTCGAAAACGGCACGACGGTTCCTGATGTCACCGTCCCGGGACTGGGCGGCGCCGAGCCGATCGAAAAGCCGCGGCGGCGGGAATACAATTTCGACAGTCCTCAATTGCCGATCGATTTCCAGTGGCTGCGCACGCCGCAGCCGGAGCGCATCTTCAACCTGACCGAGAGGCCGGGCCATTTGCGCTTGATCGCCCGCGAAAGCATCGGCTCGTGGTTCGAACAATCTCTCGTCGCCCGTCGACAGGAGCACCACCGCTTCAGGGCGGAGACCGTCGTGGAATTCGATCCGGATACCTATCAGCAGGTCGCCGGCCTGACGCATTACTACAACAGGCACAAGTTCCACGCCATTGCCGTGACGCTGCACGAGAAGCTCGGCGGCTGCGTCACGATCCTGTCCTGCAATGGAGATTATCCTGATGGCCGCCTGACCTTCCCGGCCGAAAGCGGCGTTGCCCTTCCGGCCGAAGGTCGCGTCCAGCTTTCGATGGAAATCCGCGACAACGACCTGCAGTTCTTCTGGCAGACGGAAGGCAAGGGGGCCTGGCACCCGATCGGCCCTGTGCTCGACGCGGGTGTCGTTTCCGATGAAGGCGGGCGCGGCGAACACGGCTCCTTCACCGGTGCCTTTGCCGGCGTCTTCGCCTTCGATACGTCGGGCAGGGCAAAGACCGCCGATTTTGATTGGTTCAATTACGACGAGCTTTGAGGCGGGAGGATTTGTGGCGGCTCGCTCGGGATGGGCATTCTGCCTGTCTCTCGCGATAAAAGTGTCTGGGCCATAACTCGATCATCAGGACGATCGCCGATGCGTGGGCCAAGAATTTGGTCCGCGTCGATCTCAGCGTTCGCGCGGACGACGAGCGTTCAACCCCGCTCTATGACGGGTAGGCTTCCTGAGGGTGGGGCGGGCGCCGGGACGTCGCCTGCGCCGGCCGGCGCCATCCTGACCTCGTCAACATGGCTCTGCTCTTCCGTTAGGTAATTCCTATATTCAACATTAGTAAGTTTTGATAAATCTTTATTTGGATTACAGAAGTTTAATTTAAATTTCAGATTCGGTTCATCTTTCTGGAGGTAATTTCGGGGCGTGTTCAACACGAGGAAACCCCAGTGAAAAAGTTCTTCGCCGCTCTTCTCTCCGCCTCCTTCCTGCTGTCGCCGATCGTTGCTTCGGAAGCCAGCGCCAACGACAATCGCCGCCCTGTGATCGTCCATAAGGACGTTCATAAGGACGTCCACAAGACGGTCGTGGTCAAGAAGTACCGCTGGACGAAGGGGCACCGCATGACTGCCGCCGAACGCCGTCATATGGCCGAGGTCCGCGATTATCGCCGCTATCGCCTGTCGGCTCCGCCGCGCGGCTATCACTGGGTGAAGGCCGACAACGACTTCCTGCTCGTTGGCGTCGCCACCGGCATCATCACGAGCATCATCGCCGCCCAGTAAGGGTGCCAATACCGGCTGATCAGATAAGGGGCGGCATGATTGCCGCCCCTTTTTATTTCCGAACTAAAGTCGTGAGTGCCACTTACCGACAGAGGTGAGGATTGCGCGATGAGCCGCCCTCTCGCCTCTGTCGCGGGTCGAGCGGCACCGACAATGCCTCGCTAGCGCCGCTCTCGTTTAAAGGCGCTTTTCAAAGAACGTGTCCGGGTATGGGTCATCATTGAAGCGGTCGATTTCATTCCAGCCGGTTCCTCGATAAAGCTGCGTTGCCTCGGGCAGCGCACTATTCGTATCCAGCCGGAGAACCTTAACGGACAGCTCACGGGCGATGCTCTCGGCGGCCGTCATAAGACGTTTTGCGAGCCCAAGCCCACGCGCAGATGGAGCGACCCAGAGTCTTTTGATCTCCGCGACCTCGCCGCCACTGCCTTTCAACCCAAGACAGCCGATCGGCAGGCCATCTGACATTGCCACCAGGAACGCACCGCGCGGACTTATCATATCGTCGGCGTCGGGATCGCGAGAAAGCGATACATCGAACCCCTTCTCGAAGCGGCGTGCAAGTTCGGCGTAGTATTCGTTCAGGCAATACCTGGCGTCCTCGTGCCGAGGGTCCTTCACCTCAAGTGTGATTTGGTCACGTCTAAGCGAGGAAGCGACAATATCCATGGCGCGCAGCAGCTCTTCAGGGCGGCAATGGCGCGCCAGAAGCGCCTTCGCCTGCGCATTGGAAAGCGCTTCATAAGCCTGAAACTCGGAACGGCCGGCTTCGGTCAATCTGGCAACGCGGCGGCGGGCATCCTGAGGATTCGGTACCGTCTCGATGAGACCCTCCTCTTCCAGACTGCGCAGCAGACGACTCATCAAGCCCGAGTCGAGACCGAGATAGTCGCGGATCACCGCAACATCCGATTGCCCCTGGCCGATCGAATTGAGGACGCGAGCTGCGCCCAGCGGACGGCCGCGTCCGAGGAAGGACGTATCGAGAGCGCCGACTTCGGAGGTGACGGCACGGTTAAAGCGACGAACACGAGAGACAGGATCATAAGCCATATTATCTGACTTAGGTCAGATAATTGATCCTGTCAATCGAAGCGCGCGAAGAGCACGCGTTCCTTGCCGGTCAGAGGCTTTTGCCACGGCTCCTTCGGGCCGCAAGCTGCGCGAGGTGGGCATTGCCACCTTATGATGCTTCTCTCTGCTCAGGCTCGCTTTCGCAGTTCCGTTCGCCCGCGATGTAACGCCGCTCAGCTCGCGCGCGAGAGGCAATCCTTCATGCTGTTGGCAATGCCGCGCATCAGCGTGAAGTAAAGATCGGGACCGGCCTTTAGTGTTGCTGCTTCCGGATCGAGAACGCCGGGCTTCGCTTTCGTGCCTTCGATGACGACATCGACGAGGCGCGGCTCGAATTGCGGTTCGGCGAAGACGCAGGTGGCGCCGAGGTCGGCAACCTTCTTGTGAATTTCCGACACGCGCTCGGCGCCGGGGATGGTCTCCGGGCTTACCGTGATGGAGCCGGCAACGCGGACCGCATAGCGGTGCTCGAAATACTGGTAGGCATCATGGAAGACGATGAAAGGCTTGTCCTTCACCGGCGCGACGATGCCGCTGATTTCCGCGTCCAGTGCGTCGAGCTTGTCGTCGAGTGCCTTAGCGTTGGCCTGGTAGGTGAGCGCGTTGGCGGGATCGGCGGCAACCAGTGTGGTGGTGATCTCTTCAGCCATCGCCTTGGCATTCATCGGGTCGAGCCACAGATGCGTGTCGAATTCGCCATGACCGTGATCGTGATCGCCATCCGCCTGCTCGTCATGATCATCGCCAGCGTCCGCTTCGTCGCCGTCATCGTGCGGTTCGAAGGCGCCGCCTTCGCGGAACTTCAGCTTCACGAGGCCCGGCGCATTCTCCAGTTCGGCAATGCTTGCATTGGCACCCAGCGATTCCAGCGGTTTTTCGAGAAATGCCTCGAGGCCCGGCCCCACCCAGAAGATCACCTTGGCATCCTGCAGAATGCGGGCGTTTGAGGGCTTTAGATTGTAGGTGTGCGGGGAGGCCGCGCCGTCGACGATCAGTTCCGGCGTGCCGACGCCCTCCATGATCGCTGAAACCAGCGAATGGATGGGTTTGACCGACGTCACGACAACCGGCGCATCGGCTGCCTGGGATGCCCGCGCGATCAGCAACGCGGGGATCGCGAGGAAAAGGCTCCTGGCCAATTTCATGTTCATGCTCCGGTTGAATTACTGCTGTAATGTTATTACATCAATTGCGTAATGCTATAACGTGTGCGATAGCAGGAAGCAACCACAGTCTCGGAAAATATGATGTTATTTCGCGCAACCTCTGCCTCGAAGCCGCTGGTTTCCCTCAGCAATGTCGGCGTCCGGCGCGGCGGTCGCTGGCTCGTTCGCGGCGTGGATTTCTCCGTCGCGCGCGGAGAGATCGTCACCCTGATCGGTCCGAACGGATCCGGAAAGTCGACCAGCGCCAAGGCCGCAATCGGCGTGTTGAAGCCCGACGAGGGCACGGTGGAACGGGCAAGCGGTCTGAGGGTCGGCTACGTGCCGCAGAAGCTCGCCATCGACTGGACGATGCCGCTCACCGTCCGCCGTCTCATGACGCTCACCGGTCCGCTGCCGGAGGGTGATATGATTGCCGCGCTCGAAGCGGCGGGCATCGCCCATATGCTGAATGCCGAGGTGCAGCACCTTTCCGGCGGTGAGTTCCAGCGGGCGCTGATGGCCCGCGCCATTGCCCGCAAGCCCGATCTGCTTGTGCTCGATGAGCCTGTTCAGGGCGTCGATTTCTCCGGCGAGATTGCGCTCTACGACCTCATCAAGCAGATCCGCAACTCCTCCGGCTGCGGCATCCTGTTGATCTCTCATGACCTTCACGTCGTCATGGCCGAGACGGACACTGTCATCTGCCTAAACGGCCATGTCTGCTGCCGCGGTACGCCCGAGGCGGTGAGCCAGAGCCCGGAATATGTCCGGCTCTTTGGCAGCCGCGCGGCAAAAACGCTTGCCGTCTACAGTCACCATCACGACCACACACACCTGCCGGGTGGCCGCGTCTTGCATTCGGATGGTTCGGTGACCGAACACTGCCATCCGGGTGACGGCCATCATCACGATCACGATCATTCCGGTCACGATCACGATGACCATGCGGGAGAGCGCCATGTTTGACGATTTCTTCGTCCGCGCCATCCTCGCCGGCGTCGGGCTGGCGCTCACCACCGGGCCGCTGGGCTGCTTCATCATCTGGCGGCGCATGGCCTATTTCGGCGATACGATCGCCCATTCGGCGCTACTCGGCGTCGCGCTGTCTCTGCTCTTTGAGTTCAACCTCACGCTCGCGGTCTTCAGTGTCGCGGCGACGGTCTCGATCCTGCTGCTCTTCCTGCAGAAGCGCCAGGCACTGTCCGCGGACGCGCTTCTCGGCATCCTGTCTCACGCGACGCTCGCGATCGGCCTCGTCATGGTCGCCTTCATGACCTGGGTGCGGATCGACCTCATCGCCTTCCTGTTCGGCGACATCCTTGCCGTCTCGAAGACCGATATCGCGCTGATCTGGGGCGGCGGGCTCGTCGTTGTCGCCGCCATCGCATGGCTTTGGCGGCCGCTGCTTGCCTCGACCGTCAATCCCGAACTCGCGGAGGCGGAAGGGCTGCAGCCGGAGCGGGCGCGGCTCTTCTTCATGCTGCTGATGGCCGTTGTCATCGCCATCGCCATGAAGATCGTCGGCATCATGCTGATCACGTCGCTGCTGATCATTCCGGCTGCTGCGGCTCGCCGGTTCTCTCCGACGCCGGAGGTCATGGCGGTTCTCGCGTCGCTGATCGGCGCGGTCGCGGTCGTCGGCGGCCTGTTCGGCTCGCTCACCTATGACACGCCGTCCGGTCCGTCGATCGTGGTCGCGGCACTCATATTGTTCATCCTCACCCTGCTGCCGCGGCTGGGGCGCAAGGAAGCGCAAGGACAGGGCTCATGAACGCACCGCAACTGACCAAGAACCAGGCGCTGGTCTTCGACGTGCTTGCAAAGGCCGACGGGCCGCTCAGCGCCTATACGATCCTCGACAAATTGCGCGACTACGGCTTTCGCGCGCCGTTGCAGGTCTATCGCGCGCTCGACAAGCTGCTCGAATACGGCGTCGTGCACCGGCTTGAGAGCATCAATTCCTTCGTCGCCTGCGCTCATCCCGACGAGAACTGCCACAGCCACGGCACCGTTGCCTTCGCGATCTGCGAAAGCTGCGGGCATGTCATCGAGTTCCACGACCACGAGGTCGATCACCGGCTGATGAACTGGACGCGCGGCAAGAAATTCAAGGCTGAGAAGACCACGATCGAGATCCGGGGTCTCTGCGAGACCTGCGCCGCCTAGCGCAATTCTTGAGAAGGCGGTTGCCGTCCGGAAACGCGAGGCTAGTCGATCCGCTTGAGGTCGCGGGCGAAGCGTTGCCAGTTGGCGACATATTTCTCCGCCGAGCGCCGCAACCCCTCGATCGCCTTTTCGTCGAGCGTCCGCAGCACGCGGGCGGGCGAGCCGACGATTAGCGAGCCATCCGGAAACTCCTTGCCTTCCGTCACCAGGGCGTTGGCGCCCACAAGGCAATTATTGCCGATCTTGGCACCGTTCAAAATCGTCGCCCCCATGCCGATCAGCGAGTTGTCGCCGATGGTGCAGCCGTGGATGATCGCGTGATGGCCGATGGTGCAGCCTTCGCCGATCGTCACCGGAAAGCCCGGATCGGTGTGCAGCATGGCGCCTTCCTGAATATTCGTATTCCTGCCGACGCTCACCGGTTCGTTATCGCCGCGAAGTACGGCGCCGAACCAGATGCCGACGCCCTCGCCAAGCTCCGTTTTGCCGATCACATGCGCATCCGGCGCGATCCAGTAGAGCCCGCGCGCTGGCAGTTTCGGCGACCATCCTCCAAGCGCGTAGAGGGGCATGGCAACCTCCTCAGGCGACCGACACGGACAGCGTCGCGATTCCGTCGATGCCGCATTCGACGCGATCGCCCTTCTTGACGGCGCCCACACCTGCCGGCGTACCGGTCATGATGACATCGCCCGGCGCCAGGATGAAGAGCTTGGAAAGCTCGGCTATGATTTCCGGCACCTTCCAGATCATCTGATTGAGATTGCCGTCCTGGACGCGTTGGCCGTTGTGGTCGAGCCAGATGCGGCCTGCATCCGGATGGCCGAGGCCGCTTGCGGGCACGATGGCCGAAACTGGCGCCGAAAATTCGAAGGCCTTGCCGACTTCCCACGGGCGGCCGAGCTTCTTTGCCTCTGCCTGCAGGTCGCGGCGGGTAAAATCGATGCCGACGGCATAGCCATAGATGCAGTCGCGCGCCTTATCGACAGGAATGTCCTGGCCGCCGGACTTCAGTGCCAGCACGCATTCAGCCTCGTAATGCACGTCGTTCGAAAGCGGCGGATAAGGAAAGGGCTTGCCGGGCGGGAGAAGGTTGTCGGCGTTCTTCTGGAAGAAGAAAGGCGGCTCGCGGCTCGGATCATGGCCCATCTCGATGGCGTGATCGGCATAATTGCGTCCGACGCAATAGACCCTGCGCACCGGGAAGAGGTCGCTGCTGCCTTCGATCGGAAGCAGGACGGGCTGAGGAAGAGGGATGACGGTGGCGGGGCTTACAGACATCGGACGGCTCTTGCTGTTATTTGAGTCCCGCGATCTTAAACGGAAAATCGCAAGCGGGGGAAGCGCTCCCGGCGATTATCCCTCATAACCCGAAATCTCTGCCTGAACGATCATGTAATAGGCCGCAAGTTCGGGGATCATCTTCGGCAGTGCGTCGAAGGCGGGATCGTCCGGAGCAAGTTTCCCGGCATATTTCGCCTCGACGAAAGCCTGATGCGCGGCAAGGGCGGCAGCATCGGCATGGTGCAAGACCGTGAAGATCGGCGCGGGCACGGTCTTGCCCTTGACGACCACGCGGTCAAGCTCGGCGATCATGTATCTGTCGGCCACGTCTTTTGCGGTCTGCTCGCCGAGAAGCAAGGCAACCCCGTAGTTCTTCGAGGCACCTTCCAGCCGCGAGGCCAGATTGACCGAATCCCCGAGGCAGGAATAGTCGAACCGCCTGTTCGAGCCCATGTTGCCGACGACGCATTCGCCGGTGTTGATGCCGACGCCCATCTTCAGCATATGCGCCGTCCCGCCGCTTGCCGCCGCCTCCGCCTCGAGCTGCCTGTTGAGGGCCGCGATCGCCTCCTGCATCGCAAGCGCGGCCGCCACGGCATGCAGCGCATGGTCCGGGTCGTCGAGCGGCGCATTCCAGAAGGCCATGATGCAGTCGCCCATATATTTGTCGATCGTCCCGCCGTGGTCCATCACGACGTCGGAGAGCGGCGTCAGCAGGCGGTTGATCAGGCCGGTCAATTGCTCCGGATCGTCCTTCAGCGTCTCGGCGATGGTCGTGAAGCCGCGGACGTCGGAAAACAGGACCGAAAGCGTGCGCCGCTCGCCGCCGAGCTTCAGTTGTGACGGATCCTCGGAAAGCCGCTTGACGAGATCAGGGGAGATATACTGCGAGAAGGCGCGGGTGATCTGCCTTTTGGTGCGACGCTCTTCGGCAAAGTCGAAAGCGGCCTGCCCGAACGCGACGGAGAGATAGGCAACGCTCGGTCCGAGCGGCGATACGAAGATGTGACCGAAGCGGATACCGACATAGCTCAGCGCCGCAAAGACGCCGATGGCGACCGCTGCCGCGGCCAGGGTCCGCCATCCTGTCGAGCGCCAGACCGTCAATGCCGCAAGCACGGCGGCAACGAGGATAGCAGACGCGACGAGAGGCAGCCCAGCCTCGTCGATTGAAAGGCCTTGTACGATGTTGTCGTAGATCGTCGCCTGGATCTCGACGCCGGCGACCAGCTTGCCGGTATGCACCGTATAGGGCGTCGCAAAGGCATCGGCGCCGCCCTTGTCGATTTCCGGCGCGTTCTGAAGGCTTAGCCCCACCAGCACGACACGGTCCCTGAAGTAATTCTCCGGCAGGAAATTCTCAGGATCGAGCGCCTGATAATAGGACACCGTCGGGTAGCTCCGCGCCGGTCCGAAGGACTGTATGAGAGCATCGGCAGGCAGGTCGCCGGTGGCTTTGCCGGCTGCCTGCGCCAGGGTAATGGCAAAGCCATCGGGATAAGGCGGGATATTGCGGAATACTCCGTCGCCGCCGAGGGTGATCGAGGCGATGCCTGTTCTCGCCCCCGCTTCGGTCAGTTGCGGCAATGGCGTGGCGCGAACCAGCTGGTCGGCCTGCGGTGTCTGGATCAGCGTCTCGTCGCCGGCAAGCACGACATCCGGCCCGACGGCCGCGGTAATCGCCGCATCGTTTTCCGGCGAAGACGGCTCGGCCATGATGATGTCGAGCCCGATCGCCTTGGCGCCGGCGGCGCGCAACTGCTTGACCAACCGGGCATGCAGGCTGCGCGGCCAGGGCCACTGCGCATTGATCTCCGCAAGCGACGGCTCGTCGATCGCCACGATCACCGGTGCGTCCGCAGGCGGCAACGGATCATCGGCCGTCGAAAGATAGTCGAACGTTCGCAGTTCCAGCAGCGTCCAGGCTGGCAAACGCGAAAGCAGCGAGATCGTGATGAGCGTTACAAGCACCAGCACCGCCAGCCGCACCGGCCGGCTGCTGAACGGCCAGCCGGGTTGGCGTAACCGACGCCCGGGTTCCGCCGGCGCAATCATCAGAAGCGGACTTTGAGGCTGGCTTTGACCGCGCGGCCCCAGCCTGGGACACCCGGCGCCACCTCGAAATCGTCGTCGAGAAGGTTGAAAGCGGCGGCCTCCAGGGCAAAGCGCTTGTCGAGCGGTTCCCAGATGAGATTGGCGTCGAGCGTCCAGTAGTCGTCGAGATGGACTTCGCCCAAAAACGCGTCAATGCCCTCACGCTCGCCGACATAGTTTGCCGCCACGGTGGCCTTGACATTGACTTCGTTGACCCAGGTGAGAGCCAACTGCCCGGATTTCTCCGGCACGTAAGGGAGTGATCCTCCGAATGTCGGGCTCGTGGGATCGTTGTCCTTCGAATCCGCATAGGCGACGGTTGCCGACACTCCGAATCCATACCCTAAGGCAATGTTGGTGGTGGCACTCACGCGATCGATGCGGCCATCATCAATCGCGGTGCCGGTAGTGAAGACGAGCGGAGGTAGAAAAATGAAGGGCGCGCCTGTCGGATAGGCCAGGTTGAGGTCGCGAATTTCCTGATGCTGGTAGTCGACGGTCGTAAACAGGTAGTCTGTCCATTGCGCATCCCATTGCAGGGCGATCGTGTCCGTGTAGCCGTCGATACCGATAAACGGCACGTTGGATTGCAGGCCGAGGACTCCGATAGGCGAAAGCGTGGGCGAGCCGAAGTCGAAGCTCTGGCGCATGAATGCGGCGCGCAACCATTGGCCATCGGCGGGCGCCCAGGCCACGCCGATGCGCGGCTCTAGCCGGCTGGAGTCAACCGTCTCTCCATCCATGAGAGTGCCAAAAAGGGCATATTCCGCCTTAAGATCGGGTGTTATCTCGTGAAGTAGGTCGACGTAAGCCCTTCCGATGCCGATTTTTTCATCGACGGCGTTTGTGAGCGGAATGCCAGCGAACTCGTCTGTTGCCTTCACATCGACAAAACCGCCTTCAATGCCATATCGCCAGGTGAGTTCGTCATCGCCGTATAGGTGATTGATGGCAGCGATGTAGCTTTTTTGCGAAGCGCTAGCGATTCTCTCTGCTACCAGTGGAAAAGTAACCACCTGCCTAAGATCTTGGTCTGCGTCTGTATAGAAGGCGGCAGCATTCAAGACATTGCGGTAGCCAAAGGTATGGCTCCAGCCAAGGCCAGCCGCCGTCGCCTTCGTATCGCTGTCGCCGTTCTGCTCAAAGGGTGCCAATGGGATCGCCAGGTCTTGATCTATTTTGCCATCGGCGTGGTTTGCATAGAGCACGAAACGATCATCGGGATTTGGCGTGGCGGTCAGATAGGCGTTGCCCGACAGGGTGCGAATGTCACCACTGGAGTTGACCGGCCCGAGGCCGCCGCCGGCAAAGGAGCGGTCTTGGCCTTCCGTCGGAATCTCATCCCACGTAACATTCGCAAAGCCGCTGACTGGGAAGGGCTCATTGGCAAAGCCTTGAATTTCAGCCTCTCCGATCGGCTTGGTTTCCCCGGCGGAATTGATGACGCCCGCGCCGAGCGAGCCTTCCAGGAATGGCCGTCTCAGAAGATTGGCCGAACGGGATCGTCCCGACAGCATATGCGGATCCAGCAGCAGCCCTTGCAGCAGCGAGGAGAAGCTGTTCGACGTGAGCTTGTAGAGATCAATCTCGTCGTCGAAGATCTCGGTATTGGCGAACGGCCTGATATTGCCGCGGATCGATTGGTCGACATATCCGCTGCCGGCGAAGGGATCGAACACCGCATCGCCATAGTAGCGGCCCCACGCGTTCAGCCCCTGCAGACGGAAGGCGTTGTTCAGCGTCGATCCGGCGTCCTGGTTGGCGCCCAGCGAGCCGTAATGGCCTCCGCGAGCCTTGGACCGGCGCAGGAACTCCTGAGCATATCGGATGGCGCCGTCCGCGTCGTAATCGTCGATGGCGACGGCGGTGCGAAAGTTCGAAATCACCGGATCGTTCTTGTCGAGCCGATCGGCGTTGTCGAGCGCCTGGTTCGACGGGTCGCGATCGCCATTTTCGTAATGACCGGCAGCGAGCATCAGCTGGGCTTGCGAATAGGCGGGATTTGCGGTCGAGGCGGCCAGCAGGTCGTCGATCGCCTTGTCCATCTCGCCCGTCTGCAGGTAGTAGCGTCCGCGCGCCAGAAGCGCGATATCGAAGGCCGGGTCGGCGGCAAGAGCAAGGTCGATTTCGCGCTTTGCCTCCTTCATGCGAGACTGGTCGAGATAGAGGATCGCGAGGTTTGCGTGGCCGATCGGGTCGTCGGGATCGAGTTCGATGGACTTCTTGAGTGCGGCTTCAGCTTCGCGCGGCGCGCCGCGCACATCCTGCAGCAAGCCAAGGTCGTTCCAGGCCATGGATGAGCCTGGCGCCACCTTGATCGCAGCGTTCAGGTCCTCGAGCGCGTCATCGAGATTGCCTTCAAAATCGGCGCGCATGCGGGCGCGGGCCTGGAGCGCAGTGGGATCGGTGGGATCAATCGACAGCGATCGATCGATCGCCTCCTTCATCTGAATGCGGTCGTTGATCAGCATCGCCAGCTGCGCCCGCAAGGCGGGTAAGGTCGAATCGTTCGGATACCGCGCTTCCGCCTGCTTCATCGTCTCGATCGCGGCAGGGATGTCCTCCAGGAAACCGGCGGTATAGGCCTTCATCACCGCGGCGTAGGGGCCGGTGACGTTCGCCGGCGGCTTTTCGGCATGATTCGGATCGCGTAGCGAACGCGAATAATAACCGCCATAGGCCGCGATGCTGCGGCGTTCCGGGTCGAGTGCCGGTTGGGCTCGCGAGAACAATCTGGCGGCCTCGTCGTAACGTTTTTCGGCGCCGGCGATCAGCGCTTCGATCAGGTCGGCGCGGGCGCGCTGGGCGGCAGAAAGCTTCTCGGCGCGGGCTTTCGCCAGCGATTCGAGCGCCTTCTGCCGGCCATCGAGGGAAAGCTGCACTTCGGCAAGCGTCAGCCATTCCTCGGCGCTTCTTGCCGCCGGAGCCTTCGCTTCGATGCGGCTGCGCTCACTGCGCATTTTCTGCACGGGAAAAGGCGAGGCGGGCATAAAGGTGAAGCCGCTGCGCAGCGTCAGGTAAAACAGCATTTGTTCGCGATCGTCGGGGGTGACGATGACGAGCTTGCGCGGCGCCTGTCCGATGGTGGCGACAGCCCCTTCGCCTTGCCCGACTTCGACGCTGCCGTGCTCGTTTTTCAGCTCGACGCGGCCTTCCAGCACGATGAGCGACGTCTGGTCGCCCTTCACCGTCAAGGTCCAGTCGGTGCCGCGGATAGCGGCGGCGGCTGCGGGAGTCTCGACCGTGAGGCCCTGCCCGCCGCGCTGGGCGCGGGCCCACATGGTGCCGGATTGGAGATTGAGGATCGTTTCGCCAGTCGGCGCCATCCTCTTGACCTGCAGCGAGGAGTTCCGGCCGAGGCGGACTTGCGTGCGATCGGCGAAAAGGATTGCAAGCTGGCCGGTGGCATTGGTGCGCAGCACGTCGCCGCCCAGGAGATCCTGGTGCAGATCGACGTTTTGCCAGTTCGACAGGTCGACGAATCGAACTTCCTCGCCGATCTTGCGGTCGATGACAGAGCCAGCTGCAGGCGCCGGGCGCCGCATGGGCTCCGGCACCGCCGGAGACGCAACAAAAAATGCCGCCAGACACAACGCCGTAGCGGCGACCGCCGAATTGATAGATTTTCCCCTCATGTATAAAGCGTTTGTCTCTCTGAAGTTGAAAAGTCAAGGAGCGTTGCACGCGTGCTATTGCTTTGCTTGTGAAGTGTAATATCAGGGAAACACTTTGTGGGGGAAAGAACGTGACGGATTTTGAAAGTGCGAGCGAGCTGATGAAGAGTCATGCCTCGACGGAGGACATCAGCGCCGAGTATTTCGATCACATCAAGAAGATCAACGATATCTTTTACGACCAGGTGAAGATATCCGACCAGAAAGCGGCCTATATCTTTACATTCATGCTCGCCTTTCTCGTGAGCTCCAGCGAGGTGCGGGGCGTTTTTGCATGGGACAGGTATCTGCATGGCACGCCACAAAGCATGCTTTTCTCCGGATTGCTTGCCGGTGCCTCGGTGTTTTCGATCATATCTGCCATCCTGGTGGTCCTGCCGCGCCACGTGAACACGTCGACCTCGCTTTTCTGGGGCGCGTGGAGCAAACACCGGCCCCGGTTGTGGGACGCGGCTCTGCGCCGGGACGAGCTTTACCTCTTCGACGAATATCTGAACAACGCCGACATCCTCTCCGCGATTGCGCGCAGTAAATACCGTTGCGTGACACTCGCCTTCCGCGGTTTGATGGTGACGGTCATTGCCTACGTGCTGCTGCTTCTGGCAGTCTAAGGACGGTAGCTGCCAGCCGCTTCTTCAGGTTGCCGAGGTGAAGTCATGAAAGCCGTTGTCATTCACGCAGCCAAGGATCTCAGGCTCGAAGAGCGAGAAGAAGAAGCGCTTGCGTCTGGTCAGGTTGCGATCGCCATCGAAGCTGGCGGGATCTGCGGCTCCGACCTGCACTACTATAATCATGGCGGGTTTGGCGCTATCCGTATCCGCGAACCGATGATCCTCGGCCATGAGGTCGCCGGTACGATCAAAGCGGTCGGCGAAGGTGTATCCCGCCTCGCAGCCGGTGACCGGGTCGCCATCTCGCCGAGCAGGCCGTGCGGCAGCTGCGAATACTGCCTCAAGGGACACCAGAATCACTGCCTGAACATGCGTTTCTACGGCAGCGCCATGCCGATGCCGCACATTCAGGGGGCCTTCCGTCAGCGCCTCGTTGCCGAGGAATGGCAATGCCATAAGGTTGCCGAGGGCATATCCATAAACGAGGCCGCGTTGGCCGAACCCTTCGCCGTGACGCTCCACGCCGTCGCCCGTGCCGGGTCGCTTCTTGGCAAGCGTGTTCTGGTCAGCGGCTGCGGACCGATCGGCGCGCTTGCGATCATAGCGGCAAGGGCCCACGGCGCCCGCGAAATCATTGCCACCGACGTGATGGACGCCGTGCTCAAGAAGGCATTGTCGATCGGCGCCGACCGCGCGATCAATGTCGCCGATGATCCGCAGACGCTCGACGCCTATTCGACAAACAAGGGCTATTTCGACGTGCAGTTCGAGGCATCCGGCAACGAAAGGGCTGTCCGGTCGGGACTGGAAGTCCTGAAGCCGCGTTCGACCCTCGTCCAGCTCGGCCTGGGAGGGGATATCGCGATACCGCAGAATATAGTGGTGGCGAAGGAGATCGAAATGAAAGGCACCTTCCGCTTCCATGAGGAATTCGCCTTGTCTGTCGATCTCATCAATGCGCGACGGGTTGATCTGAAGCCTCTGTTGACGGGCTTGTTTCCCTTGGACGACGCGGTCGCGGCTTTCGAAGCGGCTGGCGATCGAAGCCGCAACATGAAGGTTCAGCTGGCTTTCTAGGGAATGGGCAATTCGCTTGGGATCGTCCAAGCGCTTGGGGTCCAGCATTTTACAGCTTGTGATCCAGAAGATCTTCGCCATATAGGCGGTTGAGTTATTGGTACTCACGCCAAGTGGCGAAGGCTTTGGAAGCAGGGAAGATAGAAATCGATGATTTACAAGCGCCCTGTTTTTGCCGTGGCACCGATGATCGACTGGACCGACCGCCACTGCCGGTATTTCCACCGGCAGATCAGCCGGAACGCGCTGCTCTATACCGAAATGGTGGTGGCGGATGCGATCATTCACGGGCCGCGGGAGCGGCTGCTGTCGTTTGATGCCGAGGAGCATCCGGTGGCCTTGCAGCTTGGCGGATCGGATCCGGCGAAGCTTGCCGAAGCGGTGCGGATCGCCGCGCCCTACGGCTACGACGAAATCAATCTCAATGTCGGTTGCCCGTCCGACCGGGTGCAATCCGGGACCTTTGGCGCCTGCCTGATGCTGACGCCGGAAGTGGTGGCGGAGTGCGTTGCGGCGATGAAGGCCGTCGCCACCGTGCCGGTGACGGTGAAGTGCCGGATCGGGGTGGACGAGCAGGAGCCGGAGGAGGCGCTGCCGGAACTCTTGACGCGGGTGCTCGACGCCGGAGCCGATGCGATCTGGATCCATGCCCGCAAGGCCTGGCTGAAGGGCCTGAGCCCGAAGGAGAACCGCGAGATCCCGCCGCTCGACTACGATATCGTCTACCGCATGAAGGCGCGCTGGCCGGAGGTCTTCATCGGCATCAACGGCGGCATCCAGACCCTCGACGAAGCTGCCGCCCATCTCGAGCATGTCGACGGGGTGATGCTGGGGCGGGCGGCCTATCAGAACGCCGGTATCCTTGCGGATGCCGATCACCGCTTCTTCGGCGCACCGGCGGCGGAGCCGGACTGGGAGGGGCTGCGCGACCGCATGATGGCCTATGCCGCGCGGCATATCGCAAGCGGCGGGCGGCTGCAGCACGTGGCGCGGCATATGGTGGGGCTATTTACCGGATTGCCGGGCTCGCGGCGCTACCGGCAGATCCTGTCGACCGATGCGGCGAAGGCAGGCGCTGGGCCGGAGGTGATTGCCGCGGCCTTCGCGGCGGTGGATCTTGCCGGCGCGAGGCGAGCAGAAGCCCTGAGCGCCTAGCATTCCGTCTCGGGTGCGGCTTTGCGAGCAGCTCCCAAGCAAAAACGGCGCCCCGAGAGGCGCCGTTCGTCAAGCCGATCAGTTGGCCTGGATGTTTACGGCCTTCGGGCCCTTGCCCATGCGGTCCGGCTCGGTGTCGAACGTGACCTGCTGGCCTTCGCGCAGCGACTGGATGCCGGAAGCCTGGAGAGCGGAGATGTGGACGAATACGTCCTTGGCGCCGCCGTCCGGAGTGATGAAACCAAAACCCTTGTCCTGGTTGAAGAATTTTACGACGCCTTTGGTGGCCATGTGGGATAGTCCTTTTCCCTTAGTCTGTTTTATTATCCACCCCCCCGAGAGGAAGCGGACGGCTTTCGCTTTCGTCCCGTCAGACCGGAACGAAGGGTCAGTCGGAGAAGTCACGTACGGGGAAAGAACGTCTACGCAGGCGGGGTTGATCCCGCGCCGCCTTCCGTCATGGAAGGCTTTACCACATCTGTCCAGTCACCGGCATGCTAATGCCCGAGTGCCGTAGTTGGTGACAGCATTTCGGTCAAAAAGCAAGCGGCAATATTGTGGCACGCCCGCATTCGAGCCAGGAAACGCCAAAGATTCAGTCACTTGACGAGTGGTTACTGGTGCCGGCCGAGGCTGCCCCATTTCCGGATTCCGTGCCGGAATGGCACTGCGCGGCCTGCGCCGCCCGCGCGCCGGCCTGCTTTCGAACCACCCGGTCCCGGAGGAAGGCACGGAACTCCGGCACGGCCGCATCGCTTTTCGGCAGCATCCTTGCGACGATCGCCACCGCCGCCCGGACGTTCTGCGGGTCCGCGCCAACCGCCAGCCGCTGCTCGAACCAGTCGCCGAGACCGCCGGGGACGACGTGCAGGCAGAGATGCTCGGCAAGCGCCAGCGCGGCATCGAAGGCGCGGCGCTCGTCCTCGTCGAGCAGGAGGACGCAGAGGAATTCTTCGGTGCGGGGATCGTCGATGGTGCAGCAGCGATAGCGGCGGCAGGCGCTCACCCGGCAGACGGTTTGCGGATGCCGCATCGCCTGCGCGGCAAACAGCGTCAGCGCCAGTCGCATGTCGGCGGTGATCTCTGGGAGGGGCAGGCGGCTTGTCCTGGGCCGGGTCCTGGGCATGGCTTCTCCTTCACGCGGCTCGTTCTCGCCCGTGGTGTGACCTGGAATTTCGCTCATGGCGCGCGGGCCACAAGCATCGGACGGGGCGCTCGAAAGAGCCTCATCTGTGTATGTTGTTCGTGGCACCATCGAGCGCCCCGTTCGGCGGTTTTTATCCGCAACTCCGGCCTCTCTGCTCGGATCCCGGCACCGCCGGTCCGTCTGTGTGCCCCACAGGCACGCCCGAAATCACCCGACCTAGCATTTGCGCCTGGCCGCCGTTTCGGAGGGAGACCATTTTCTGCGGACCCCGGCTGTAGGAGCTTACGTCGTTCTCCTGCAGCCGGCGCCGGTCCCGTCTCGCCGCGACGCCTCGCGGTGTATCCGTGACGGAACGGGGCGATGATGGCACAGGTTCGGTAGGCGCCGATGAAATGGGAGGGCGCCGATTGATTTTGCTCGGTTTTCGGCGTTTGTCGTGCACGGGGTTGCTCCCCCTCACCAACAAAATCTAAGCCTTGGCCGATGGCCAAGGGCAAGATTTTGTATCCTCTCCCCGAGGGGAGAGGAGGGGGCGGCGAGGGTGCCTTCTCCACCTCATCCCTGTGCTCGTCACAGGCATCCAGCCATGGCGCGTCGGCGCCGTGAATGACTCATTTGTCTCTTGTGAAGAGGTTCTTCGGCGCCCAAGGACTTGGGCGCACTGGACCCCGGATCAAGTCCGGGGTGACGGGAGAGTCGATGGCGGGGTGAAAGCGGTGGGGCATCCGCTTCGCCAATCCACAGGCCCTCCACAATTTTGTCCCGACCGGAGCCGAATATGGCGCGGCCGGGTGCTTCGGGCTTGATGCGCCCGGCGCGAGGCGGTAGGTCACGCGAGGGCGGGCAGGTGAAAGCAGAAGGACAGGTGAGCGGGTTGATCGATCCCTATGTGATGCTCGGAATTGACCGCGACGCAGGCGAGCAGGCGATCAAGAGCGCCTATCGCAAGGCCGCCAAGGGGGCGCATCCGGATTCCGGCGGCGACGTGGAGCATTTCGGCAAGCTGCAGACCGCCTACGAACTCTTGAAGGACCCGGTGCGCCGCCGCGTCTACGACGATACCGGCTACGACCCGGAGCTCGCCGACCCGAAGGACCTCGAAGGCGTGCTGATGCTGGAAAGGCTCGTCAACGACGTCATCCTCGACGAGCGCGAGCCCGGCAGCTTCGATCCGGTCGCCGCCATGCGCCGCAAGCTTTCCGACGACATCGTCAAGAACCGCTTCCACATCCTCGAACTGGAGCGCCACCGCAACCGCGTGCGCCAGCACATCGACCGCCTCGGCCGTCGTCCGGAAACCGACGTGCTCGGCTCCATGCTGCGGGCGCGGAGCCAGTCGATCACGGATGCAATCCGCAAGGCGGAAGGCCAGATCGAGGCGATCGAGCATGCGTATGAGATGCTGGAGGGGTACAGCTACGAGCTGGAGGCGCTGGTGATGGTGGAGCAGCGGGGGGAGGCTGCGGAGTAGGCAACGCTACCGTCTATAGGGTCCGTACCTTTTTTCCGGCAAGAAACATCGCCTGTGTGGACGGAATCCCAAACACCATCGTTCGAGTGCTTTGATCGCTTGCGGCAAGCATGCGGGTTACAGCTGCCTCATAATCTGAGATTTGTTTACTAATGAAATCATCAAGTTGTTTGAACGGCTGATCGTCTGTGCAGAAGGCAAATGCTTTTTGCCAGCCGTAGATTTTCTTCCCTATTGAATCCAATGTAGCAGTTCGAGAGAGCTTTGCATGGAGCAGTTTGCCGGTTCGAAGCGTTCCTTTGATTGCTGACTTCGAATCTGAGAGTGAATTCGTGACGGCCTCTTTGAGGCGTGTGATTGATGCCGTACTAGGAACACAACGTTTAGGCTGGATGGTGCACCCAAGAAAATTGATGGCTTTGCTGCACTCACCTCGAGCTGCCTTGTCGCTGCCTTTGCTCGGGGTGTAGAGCCCGAATCCAAAAGACGTTAACTTTGCTTCCGCATGATGGATTGCCGCATCTAAGATCTCTTTATCGCTCGCAACCATGAGAATGTCGTCAATATAGCGTACTGCTGTGACTCCCATCTTATTCAGTTCATGGTCCATCTCGTACAGTAATACGTTTCCAGCAAACGCGGAGAGAGAAGATCCCTGTGCAACCCCGATTCCGCCTTGAGGGAAGAGATTCGCATATCCCTGTAGCTCGTCCTCGTTTGCCAAATGAACCGCCAGTCCCTTCTCGAAGAGATCAGCTAGCGCGTCATCCTTGGTTTCTGCGCGCACGAAGTCCACAACCTTCGCGGTAGGTATTTTCGTGAAGAAAGCTTTGATATCAGACTGATAGTAGTACTTCGCACCTGAATCAATTGCTTCACGGACAAGCTTGATCGCTGGTGACACTCCTCCATATGGGTAGATCAGTCCTCCTACGCCAAACCGCGATCGATTGACGTCATTTATCCTCCCGAGACGCTCGTCACGTTGTATTTCATATCGGGTGTCTTGCTTGTGTAAGGTCCATGGCCACACGAGGTTGTAGAACCTGTAAGATTGCCCGTTGGACCACTCGGTTCTTAAGCGTAGCAATTGCGATTGGACGCGGGTCTTTTCCCGCAGCAATTCGCTTCCGTGCGTCTTTCAGAACGCCTTTTACCGGATCAAATGTAAAGCGGCTCTCGCGAAGCTGAGAAATGATACGGCGCAGATGTCGTTGGTGAGCGTGCTCGAATTCTGATGCGGCCCCACGGATTTCATCGTTCTGAGACGACAATGCGCTCCGTTTTACGTGTCGCCATGCCGAAAAGATGTTCTGCTCTGCCCTTACGTCCTGAATTAATGTTGCCATGTATTATCCGCTCGGGTCCCCGTACATACTATCCCGACCGTTGACAGGCACCCCATCCACTGCGCACGGCAGAGCCGCGACGACAGACACCT
>NZ_JBNDHT010000056.1:0-38993 GCF_056755115.1 Rhizobium sp. SVR5-2C
GCAAATACGGTGTTGCGGCCCCGACTCTCGCGATCGAGGGAATGACGCTCGCCGGGCGCTAGAATGGATTGATGCAATGAACGACGTTGGAACGCTTCGCTGGCAGAGCGATCTCGAATTGATCGCCGATGCCGCGAAACAGGCAGGCGGCGTCGCTCTGAATTTCTTCAACAAGTCGCCGGAAGTCTGGTGGAAGAACGAAGGCCGCTCTCCGGTGAGCGCCGCGGATTTCGCCGCGAACGAACGGCTTGAATCGATCCTGCGCGCCGCCCGGCCGAATTACGGCTGGCTTTCCGAAGAAACGGAAGATAGCGCCGCCCGTCTTTCGACAGAGACGCTTTTCATCATCGATCCGATCGACGGCACGCGCGCCTTCCTCGGCGGCCAGACCTTGTGGTGTGTCAGCGTCGCCGTGGTCCATCGCGGCAGGCCCGTCGCGGGAGTGCTCTACGCTCCCGCACTCGAGGAGCTTTTCGAGGCCGTCGAAGGCGGCATTGCGATGAAGAATGGCGAGCGCATCGCCGCATCGGCCAAGGGGCCGGAAACCGTCAGCCGTTTTGCGATAGGCGAGGATGTGCTGAAATCGTTTCCTGGTCATCTTCAGGAGAAAATCGAGCGGGTAAAGCATGTGCCGTCGCTCGCCTATCGCCTCGCGATGGTTGCCGACGGCCGCCTCGAAGGCACCTTCGTCAAGCGCAATTCGCATGATTGGGATCTGGCGGCGGCCGACCTTATCCTGGAGCGCGCCGGAGGCCGGCTCACCGACCTCGAGGGACGCGCGGTTCTCTACAATCGCCCGCAGGTCAGTCACGCCGAGCTTTGCGGCGCTGCCGCGCCCCGCGTTGCGGAGTTCCTCGAAGGGCTTGCGCTGAGACGAAGCAGTTGACGTTTGCGTCAAAATCCCGCAGATGAAGGCGCGGGGGATAGAAGCGAAAGAGAAGAAAAATGACGGAATCCGGCGGCAAAAAGCAGCTCTTGCATCTCGTATTTGGCGGCGAACTGGAAAGCCTGGCAGATGTCCAGTTTCGCGATCTGAAGGATCTCGATATCGTCGGCATCTTTCCGGACTACGCCTCCGCGCTGACGGCCTGGAAAGGTAAGGCGCAATCGACGGTCGACAACGCGCATATGCGTTATTTCATCGTCCATATGCATCGCTTGCTCGATCCCGAGAATATGAGCGGAAAAGCCTGATTAGGCGTTTATGCACCGGCATTTGCTCAAGCGGCGGTGCCGGCTTGCAGCAGCCCATACTCGCCGCCGTCGATTGACGCATTCTGAACAAATTACTCGGTCATTCCGGCCGCAACAATGATTGGGGAATGGGTTTGATGAGGATCACTGCTGATCGGAGGCATTCTAGATGAGCTCGCCGAGCGCGCGGTTCGCGCTGGGCCTCTATCGGACGGCGGGGACCATCGCTTCCCCACTCGTCAGTGCCTATCTCGCCTACCGGACCGCAAAGGGCAAGGAAGAGCGCGCCCGCCGCATGGAGCGCTTCGGTTATGCGAGCGCCAACCGGCCGCAGGGTCCGCTTGTCTGGATCCACGCCGCGAGCGTCGGTGAGACCAACGCCATCATTCCCCTCATCCGCGAGATCCGCCGCCGCGACATTCATGTTATCCTGACGACCGGAACGATCACTTCCGCAAAGCTTGCCGCCGAGCGCGTCGGCAATGAAGCGATCCACCAATATGTGCCGCTCGACCTGAAGCCTGCGGTCGGCCGCTTCCTCGAATACTGGCAGCCGGATTGCGCCATCATTGCGGAGTCGGAGATCTGGCCGGCGACGATCATGGAACTCGGCCGCCGGCGCATTCCGCAGATTCTCGTCAATGCCCGCATGTCCGACCGTTCGTTCGCGCGCTGGCAGCGGCGTCTCGCGATCGCCGAAGCTCTGTTCGAAAATCTCGCACTTGTCATCGCTCAGTCGGATGTTGATGCGGAGCGCTTCCGTGATCTCGGCGCAAGGCATGTGACCACCTCCGGCAACCTGAAGGTCGATACGGACGCGCCGCCTTATGACGCATCGACCTTGGCCCGCTATAAGAAGCAGATCGGGGGGCGCAAGACATGGGCCGCGATCTCGACCTTCGACGGCGAGGAGAATGCCGCGGCGATCGTTCATCGCACGCTCAAGGATCGCAACGGACAGCTGACCATCATCGTGCCGCGGCATCCCGAGCGCTCGGATGAGATCGAAGCAGAGCTCGTCAAGCTTGGGCTCAAGGTTGCCCGCCGCACACGCAACGACGTGCTGTCGCCGGACACCGATATCTTCCTCGGCGATACGATTGGCGAGATGGGCCTTTACTTGCGATTGACGGAAGTCGCCTTCGTCGGCCGTTCCCTGTTTGCGGAGGGCGGCCAAAATCCGCTCGAACCTGCCATGCTCGGCTGCGCCGTGCTTTCCGGCAGCAATGTCCAGAATTTCCGCGAGGCCTATCAGAAGCTCGCCCGGCGCGGCAGCGCGCGCATGGTGCGCGATACCGAGATGCTGGCCAAGGGGGTCCACTATCTTCTTATCAACGACGAGGCGCGGCGCAAAATGATCGACGCCGGCATTGGCGCTGTGCAAGAAATGCGCGGCGCATTGACGGCTACGGTGAAGTCTCTCGAGCCCTACATCAATCCGCTGACCGTAAAGGCAAGACTGCTGCCGAAAATGATGGCAGAGGGCTGATTCAAAGATGGTGGCTAGAAGCATCAAGGGCATTCTCTTCGACAAGGACGGCACCCTGCTGGACTATGATGAGAGCTGGCTGCCGGTGAACCGCGAGCTGGCGCGCATCGCTTCCCAAGGAGATGCCGTTCTTGCCGATCAGCTGCTCGCCGCCTGCGGCATGGACCCGTTGACCGGCCACATCGTGCCCGACAGCCTGCTTGCGGCTGGCAATACCCGGCAGATCGCCGAAGGATTGGTCGCTGCCGGATCCAAGGTCGAGGTCGTGGAACTGGCGATCAAGCTCGACGAGCTTTTTTCCAATGCCGCGGAATTCAGCGTTCCTGTGACGGATCTGGCCGCTTTCTTCGGCCGCCTGCATGGCCGTGGCTTCAAACTGGGCATCGCTTCCAGCGACAACGAACGCTCTATCCGCCTGATGGCCCAGCGTTTCGGCTTTGCCGAGTTTGTGGACTACATCGCCGGCTATGACAGCGGTTTCGGCAGCAAGCCGGAAGCCGGGATGGTTCTTGGCTTCTGCAAGGCGACCGGGCTGAAGCCGGCGGAAGTGGCGGTCGTCGGCGACAACAATCACGATCTGCACATGGGCCACAATGCGGAGGCGGGCCTCAAGGTCGCTGTTCTGACGGGCACCGGTTCGCGGGAATCGCTCGCGGCTGCGTCCGATTATTGCCTCAACGACATCACCGAACTTGAGGATTTGCTGCACGACCTCCAGCCAGCGTGATTGGCTGCAGGCATAGCCGGTCGATTATGTCGCGACCGCACCTCCGTAGCTCCCTCACTCCACCGACGAGCACAGGAATGAGGGTGCGGGAAGCAAAAGCTTGCTTTTTCTTCAGTTTTGCCCTTTGTTTCCCCGCAGTCGATGAGTAACCGGGTGCTGGGGGCACCGGAAGAGCGCAAGGCGGCACCTATGGTATCCGAAGCGCCGCCGTTCTGGTGGACGAAAGCCGATTGGCGGGCGTGGACGCTCTCGCCCTTTTCCTTCCTTTACGGACGCATCGCCGGCTACCGGATGAAGCATGCGCACCGCGCCTCCGTTCCCGTACCGGTCATCTGCGTCGGCAACTTCACCGTCGGCGGCGCCGGAAAGACGCCGACAGCGCTGGCGATCGCCCGCGCGGCTAAAGCAAAGGGCCTGAAGCCCGGCTTCCTGAGCCGTGGTTACGGAGGCTCTCTGGACGTTACAGTGGTTGTCGAACCCGCTCATCATCGCGCGGTTGCCGTCGGCGACGAGCCGCTGCTGCTTGCCCGCGAGGCGCTGACGGTCGTTTCCCGCCGCCGGGTCGAGGGCGCAGAGCGGCTGGTCAAGGAGGGCGCCGACCTCATCATCATGGATGACGGCTTCCAGAGCGCGAAGCTCGCAATCGACTACGCCTTGCTGGTTATCGATGCCGTGCGCGGCCTGGGCAACGCACATACGGTGCCGGGCGGGCCGGTACGCGCGCCGATCGCGGTGCAGATGCGCTACGTCAGCGCTCTCTTAAAAGTAGGAAAGGGCAATGCCGCGGACGCGGTCGTCCGCATGGCTGCCCGTGCCGCAAAACCCTATTTCACCGCATCGCTGAAAGTCTACGGCGAGAACGATCTCGCCGGCCGGAAGGTGCTGGCTTTCGCAGGCATCGCCGATCCCGGCAAATTCTTCCGGACGGTGGAATCGCTTGGCGCCGAGATCGCAGTCAGCAGATCCTTCGGTGACCACGAGCACCTGACCGACGACGAGATGGTGGATCTGCTGTCAACCGCCGAACGGGAAAACCTGTCGATCGTCACCACATCGAAGGACTTCGTGCGGCTCGCGGGCCATCATGGCAGGGCCGAAGAACTCGCCGCCAAATGCCGCGTCATCGAAGTCGAAATGGCTTTCGAGGATCATCAGGCGCCCGGTCTTATCGTCGATCGTGCGATAGATGCCTGCCGGCAGCGGCGGCTGAGGGAAAAACGCAAGTAATATCAGCGCTTCTGGTTCGGCAGCACGCCCGCGCGTTTGTCCGCCTCGAAGGACGAGACCACGTCGGCATAAGGTTCCTGCCGGGCAACGCTCCAGTAGCGCAGTTCGTCGAGCGGGATATGTTTGCCGGTCATGGCGCAGACGACGTAGGAGCCCGGCGACAGGATCTGGAAATCTGCGTCGAGATAGCGGATCTTCGCTTCGCGGTTTCCATTTGCTTCAAACAAGTTCATCCTGCTCCGTTCCCGGTTGCCTTCTCCTGCCAATATCGCGGCGAAAGCACGATTGCCAGTATTTTCAGCTGCGTCCGAACAGGCGCTCGATATCCGACAGCTTCAGTTCGATATAGGTCGGCCGTCCGTGATTGCACTGGCCGGAACCCGGCGTCACTTCCATTTGCCGGAGCAGCGCATTCATTTCCTCCGGGCGAAGCCTGCGGCCGGAGCGCACCGAGCCGTGGCAGGCCATGGTCGCAGCGACGTATTCGAGCTTGGCCGCGAGACCCGAGGCCGTATCCCACTCTGCGATCTCGTCGGCAAGCTGGCGGATCAGGCCTTGCGCATCCACCTCGCCGAGCATTGCCGGCGTTTCGCGTACGGCAATCGCGCCCGGCCCGAAGCGCTCGATCGCAAGACCGAGCTCGCCAAGCCCCTCGGCATGCACCATCAGCCGGTCGCAATCTTCTTCCGGCAGGTCGACGATTTCCGGAATCAGCAGAACCTGAGACGCCAGCCGGTTCGAATGCAGCGCCTTGCGCATTGCCTCGAAGACCAGCCGCTCATGCGCGGCATGCTGGTCGACGATGACAAGTCCGTCATTTGTCTGCGCGACGATGTAGTTTTCGTGGATCTGCGCCCGCGCCGCGCCGAGTGGATAGTGCGGTTGCGGTTCTTCGCGAGGCGCGGTCTGCTGCAATGTCCGAGCCTGCGGTTCGGTGCGCGCGGCCGGCATGCTCAGCCCGTCGAAAGAACTCTGCGGCCTCTCGCCAAAACTGCCGTTTGTCGTCTGATAGGGGCGGGACGGGGAGGTTTCGGCCGACCATGCCGCTTGCGGCGGTCGCTGGTAGTTCGGCTGGAAGCCTGGCCTGAAGGCGCGCAGCATGCCGTCGGCGCCTGTCGTTGCCGCCCGGCTTCCGTCGCGCGCCAGTGCCTCGCGAACCGCGCCGATGATCAGCCCGCGCACGAGACCGGGATCGCGGAAGCGGACGTCCGATTTGGCCGGATGCACGTTGACATCAACTAGAGCCGGATCGAGCGACAGCGACAGCACGGCTACCGGATAGCGTCCGGCCGGGATCGTTTCTGCATAGGCGCCGCGGATCGCCGAGAGGATCAGCTTGTCCTGCACCGGGCGGCCGTTGACGAAGGCATACTGATGCGCCGAGTTGCCGCGGTTGAAAGTCGGCACGCCGGCAAAACCGGTGAGTGCGATACCTTCGCGCTCTGCATCGAGCTCAATCGCGTTGTCGCGGAATTCCTTGCCGAGCACCTGCGCCATCCGGGCCAGGTGGTCGTCTCCGGTCGCGGGAAACTCGAGCGTGCTGCGGTCGGTGCCGGACAGCACAAAGCGCGTGCGTGGAAAAGCGATGGCCATCCGTTTGACGACTTCCGTGATGGCCGCCGCCTCGGCCTTTTCCGTCTTCAGGAACTTCAAGCGGGCAGGCGTTGCGAAAAAGAGGTCGCGCACTTCGACGATCGTGCCCGGATTGCCTGCGGAGGGCCTGAGATGCAGCACCTTGCCACCAGCGACTGCAATTTCGCTCCCGACGCCGCCATCCTTCCGGCGGCTGGAAATGCTGAGCTTCGCTACGGATCCGATGGAAGGCAGAGCCTCGCCGCGAAAGCCAAGGGTGCGAATGTCATCGAGCGTTGTCGAAATCTTCGAGGTGCAGTGCCGCCGCACTGCAAGTTCCAGATCGGCGGCATCCATGCCGACGCCGTTGTCGCTGACACGCAGCAAGCCCTTGCCGCCCCCGGAGGTGGCGATCTCGATGCGGGTTGCACCGGCATCCAGCGCATTCTCGATCAGTTCTTTCGCCGCGCTGGCCGGACGTTCGATGACTTCGCCGGCGGCGATCTGGTTGATGAGCGTTTCGGAGAGCTGTCTGATGGCCATATCTCATTTTCGCGGATTCGCATGTCCGAGGGAAGGCTAAAAAGCTCCGTCCAGAGGAGTGTTCAGCTTCCCTGAATTGTACTGCTTAATGTTAAGCTGCCGTTAGGGGAAAGCTGGCATTTTGGGCGCATACAACCAATGAGCGCTGTGAAATCGGATCGATGTGGGACGTGAAGGAATGAGTGCCGGCTTCGAAAAGGCGGACGCATCATCCATAAGCGATGAAATGCTGCCTGAAACTGACCTGCAGCCTGCGCTCTTTGAAGCCATTGCGGATGGCCTCTCGGCCGCTCTCATCATCTACGATAAGAACGATCAGATAATTTTCGCGAGCCGGCAGGTGCTCGATTTTTTCCCGATCTCGCCGGTCGTCCTGAAGCCCGGGACCCGGCTACGGGATTTTCTCGGTGCGGTCTACGACACTGGCCTTCACCAGCAATATGCAGCTAAGCAACCGGGCGGTTCGCTTGGCCGCGAGGATTGGCTTTCGCAGAGGATTGCCTCCCACTGGCGCGAGCGGTACGAGATGATCGAGCGCCACGGCATCGACCGCTGGGTCCGGTTGGTCAAGCGCCGTCTGCCGAGCGGCTATTGCGTTTCCGTCATCTCGAATATTTCCGAGGAGAGGAAACGCGAGGAGCAGTGGCGTTCCGACCTCGAACGCGTGCAGCTCACCGAGGATATCCTCGACAACCTGCCGTTCCCGCTCTTCGTCAAGGACCGCAATCTCACTTACGTCGCCGCCAACATCGCCTTCTGCGAGAAATATCAGACGACCGTCGACCAGGTGCTGGGCCACAAGAGCAGTGATCTCTTCTCCCCCGAAGTCGCTCAGCGCTTCGAAGAGAGTGATCGGCATGTTCTGGAAACGGGCGAGATGTCCGTGGTGCGTCAGCGGCAGATCTCGCGCGATGGTTCGGAGCGCGACATCGTCAGCCGCAAGCACCGCATCGGTAAGCCGGGGCGCTATTTCCTTGTCTCCACGATGCAGGATCTGCCGCGCGAGGGCGCCGATCTCGACGAGTTCGACCGGGCAACTGCAATCACGACGTCGAGCCATCACTCCTATCGCCGGGCCTACGTGCCGCTTAACGGCGATACCGAGCACCGGGAGCCGGCCGCGATGGAGACGATCGTTCCGGAAAACTTTTCCGGCCGCAAGATCCTGGTCGTCACCGGCGACATCGCCGCTGAAGCGGGCGCGATCCGCACGCTTGCGAAATACGGCTTTGAAGCATGCGCGGTCAGGGGCGAGGATGAGGAGGAGCGGTTCCTCGAGATGGCAACCTCTGCCGGCCTTACGCTGGATCTTGTGATCATCGACAATCAAATGGGCATGCGCTGCCTGGAGCTCGCCGGGCACTATGGCATTCCGGTTCTGGTCATGGATGGGTTCCAGCTTGCCAACGAGTTGACGTTCCAGATCGCCCGGCACTTCAACCGCAACAAGCAGACGCCCACAACCGAAGGCGAAGCCGACTGGGAGATCACGACGTCCTCGGAGGCGGACTTTCTCCAGGTGCTCGTGGCGGAAGACAACGACATCAACCAGATCGTCTTTTCCCAAATCCTCGAGGGACTGGGTTATCGCTATATGATCGCGGCCAGCGGCGACGATGCTGTGCGTCTCTGGACGGAGCACAAGCCGCAGATCGTGCTGATGGACATTTCGCTGCCGGGACTGAATGGTTTCGAGGCGGCGCGCATGATCCGTGAGATGGAAGAAGACCAGCCGCAACATACGCCGATCATCGGTGTGTTGACCCAGGCATTTGAGCGGGATCGCGCCGAATGCACGAAGGCGGGAATGGATGATGTCATCATGAAGCCCGTCAGTCCGGACATGCTGGAAACGATCTTCCAGAAGTATCTTGCCGCCGAGCCGCTCCGGGCACGCATTTAGTAGGTTCTGACCCTAAGCGATACCATTGGCCGCCTACACGCGAATGCGCTGAGGGCGCCGCGTACTATCGGTTTGTTAAGACTTGCTCGCCATTCTTCCGAGTGCGAATGACGACAGCTTAGGTTGAACGATGAAGCCGGCGGATATACCCTTCTTGCCTGTGAGCCAGAACGAGCTTCAGGCTATGGCATATACCGATCCGCTTACCGGCCTCGGTAACCGCCACCGCATGCGCGACAGCGTCCGCCAGATTTCCACGGAGCGCGCAAGCGATCCGGCTCCTTTCACCATCGGTATTGCTAACCTCGATTCCTTCAAGCCGATCAACGATCTCTTCGGTTCCGCGGCCGGCGACGAGATCCTTTGCCAGGTTGCCCTTCGCCTGAAGGCATGCATTCCGGATGGAGCCCTGGTCACCCGCCATGATGGCGACGAATTTGCCTTCGTGCTGCCGCTGATCTTCGAGCGCGCGAGTGCCGAAAAGTTCGGGCAGATGATCCGCGAAGTGCTGTCGGCGCCCTACGATCTCGGCGATCGCAATGTTCGCCTTTCCGCGTCCTTCGGGTTTGCCATCTATCCGTTTGCCGGTGAGGAATTCGACGAACTTTTAAAAAGCGCTGAAACCGCTCTCTATCGCTCCAAGCGCCGCGGGCGCAGCCAGATCACCGTCTATTCGCGCGAGATCGCACAGGAGATGAAGCGCGCCACGCAGCTGGAGCAGGCGCTTCGAAATGCCATCATTTCGGACGCCATCGATGTGCATTTTCAGCCGATCGTCTCGCTGTCGAACAATCAGGTGATCGGCTTTGAGGCCCTGGCGCGCTGGAACGATCCGGATCTCGGCTTCGTTTCGCCGGGTGTCTTCGTACCGCTTGCCGAGGAGCGCGGTTTCATCGACGCACTGTCGGAAACCTTGCTTAGAAAGGCAGCCGAGGCGGCGCTCTCATGGCCGCGCGAGCTGTTCTTGTCCTTCAATCTTTCCTCCGCGCAGCTGATGGACCCGGGCACGAGCACCAACGTGCTCTCCATCCTCGGCCGCGTCGGCTTTGACCCGCACCGGCTGGAGCTCGAAATCACCGAAACCGCCGTCATGAGTTCCGCCGATACGGCCCACCGCATCCTTTCCGATCTGCGCCAGGCGGGCGTGCGCATCTCGCTCGACGATTTCGGGACCGGCCAATCCAGTCTCGGCCGCCTGCGTGATTTCATCTTCGACAAGGTGAAGATCGACCGTGCCTTCGTCTCGCGCATCAATTCCGACCGTGCCTCCGAGCACATCGTCAAGGCGATCCTGACGATGTGCGAAGGTCTCGATCTCGAAGTCGTTGCCGAAGGCATCGAGGACTATTCGGAAGCCGCGAAGCTGCGGTCGCTGGGGTGCGGCATGGGACAGGGCTACCACTTCGGCAAGCCTGCCGACGGCATTGCGACGCTGCGCTTCCTCCACGAGAACTATTACGACACAGCCGCGATCGACCGTCTGCCGGCCTGAGTTTGAGGCAGGCCGCATCGAGGCCAGTCCGCGCCGCCATCAGGCATCGCAATTCCTCCAGTCCTGCGTCATGATCGCCCTGGCGGAAGATTCATGCCGCGTGCCGGCGCGGAAAAGCGAGTGTCGATGACGTCATCCAAAGATCCCCTCCTGCAACCCTTCCAGCTCAAGCATCTGACGCTGAAGAACCGCATCATGTCCACCGCGCACGAGCCGGCCTATTCCGAAAACGGCATGCCGACTGACCGCTACCGGCTTTATCATCGCGAAAAGGCGAAGGGTGGCATCGCACTGACGATGACTGCCGGCTCGGCTGTCGTCTCGGCGGATTCGCCGCCCGCCTTCGGTAACCTGCATGCCGACCGCGACGAGATCGTGCCGTGGCTAAGAAAGCTCACGGACGACTGTCACGAATATGGCGCGGCGGTGATGATCCAGCTTACCCATCTCGGCCGCCGCACCGGCTGGAACCGGGGCGATTGGCTGCCGGTGCTGGCGCCGTCTCCCATCCGCGAGCCCGCCCACCGCGCGTTTCCGAAGGAAGCGGAGGAATGGGACATCGAGCGCATCGTCGCCGACTATGTATCGGCCTCCGAGCGCATGCAGGCTGCGGGACTGGATGGCATCGAATTCGAAGCCTATGGGCACCTGATGGACGGTTTCTGGTCGCCTGCGACCAACCATAGGGAAGACGAGTTCGGCGGATCGCTGGAAAACCGCATGCGCTTCTCGCTGATGGTCACCGAAGCGGTCAGAAAGGCTGTGGGGCCGGACTTCATCGTCGGCATCCGCATGGCTGCGGACGAGGACTGGGAGAAAGGCTTTTCGCGCGAAGAAGGTATCGAAATCGCCAAGCGCCTCGTGGCTTCCGGCACGGTCGATTTCCTGAACATCATTCGGGGCCATATCGATCACGATGCGGCGCTGAACAACGTCATCCCGATCCAGGGAATGCCTGCGTCGCCGCATCTGGATTTCGCAGGCGAGGTGAGGGCGGCGACGCACTTTCCCGTCTTCCACGCCGCGCGAATAGCGGACATCGCGACCGCAAGGCATGCGATTGCCGAGGGCAAGCTCGATATGGTGGGCATGACGCGTGCCCACATCGCCGATCCGCATATCGCCAGAAAGGTAATGGCCGGAGAGGAGGCCCGCATCCGCCCGTGTGTCGGCGCCACCTACTGCCTGGACCGCATCTACGAAGGCGGCGAGGCGCTCTGCATTCACAATGCCGCCACCGGTCGCGAGGCCGAAATGCCACACGAGATCGAGAAGGCGGACGTCCTGCGAAAGGCCGCCGTCGTCGGAGCGGGACCGGCGGGTCTCGAGGCGGCAAGGGTGCTCGCCGAACGCGGCCATCATGTTGAAGTCCTGGAGGCGACGGGCAAGGCAGGTGGTCAGATCAACTTGCTGACCCGCAATCCGCGCCGGAAGGAGATGGTCGGGATTGTCGATTGGCGGCTCGCCGAGCTTGAGCGCCTCGGCGTCGCAATCCACTATGACGTCTATGCCGGCGCCGAGGAGGTCCTCGCATTTCAGCCCGATCTGGTGGTCGTGGCAACGGGCGGTATCCCGCAGTCGCCGGAACTCGATGCGGGAGATGATCTGGTCACCTCGTCCTGGGATATTCTTGCGGGGGCAATCAAGCCGGAGGGCTCCGTCCTGCTCTTTGACGACAACGGCGGCCATCCGGGCATGTCGGCGGCCGAGGTCATCGCCAACAGCGGCGCGGAACTGGAACTCGTCTCGCCCGAGCGCTTTTTCGCTCCCGAAATGGGAGGCATGAACCATGTGCCGTATGCCAAGGCTTTCGCCGAGCGGGATGTCCGCGTGACGATCAACACCCGGCTGATGGCTGTCCGCCGCGAAGGAAACGGGCTCGTCGCCGTGCTGGGTTCAGATTATGCAGGAGACGTCGTGCGGGAGCGTCACGTCGCACAAGTCGTCGTCGAGCATGGCACCGTTGCGAATGCCGATCTCTATCTGGAACTCAAGCCGCAGTCGCGAAACCTCGGTGCCGTCGACTATGCCGCTCTCGTCGGGCGTCGATATCCGCTTGCAGTGAAAAACCCTGATGCGCAGTTCGATCTCATCAGGATCGGCGACGCGGTCTCAAGCCGCAACATTCATGCGGCGATTTACGACGCATTGCGTTTCTGTGCTCTCTTATAAGAAAGCGGCGCCCTTTCGGACGCCGCCTACGCTCTACTTAAAGCGCGAAACTAGTTCTTGGTCGAACCGGTTGCCGTTGTGTCTGTGCCCGTTGTTGCCGGAGGCTTTTCGGCTGCCTGCATCTGCAGCGTCTTGAATTCCGGAGCGGCCTTCAGCGAGTCGGCAGTTTCCGTGGTCGTCAGTTTCATACTGCCGTCCTGCGGGTTCTGGGCAGCGGTGATCTTTTCCATCGGCACGGCGACATCCTTCTCGCCGATACCGAGGAAGCCGCCGACGCCGATCACAGCAGCCACCAGGCCGCCATCCTTCTTCATGATCAAGTCGTCGACCTCACCAATGCTCTTGTTCTCGGCGTTATAGACCGACTGGCCAATATAGGTGTTGGCGCTGATCTGGTCCGCTCCCTGTTCCGTCAAATAGCCGCCGCCAGCCTGGGCCGTATCGGCTGACGGAGCCGGAGCCGGAGCCTTGGCTGCGTCATTCATCGGCGCGGTGGCGTCCGGCATTTTCGGTGCAGCCGGTTCGGCCGGAGCCGTCTGCGTAGCACCCGGCGCGGCGGGAGCCGGCTGGGTCTGCGAGAATGCCGCCGGTGCGAAGGCCGTGGCAAACAGGGCGCCAGCGGCAACGGTCGTCAGAAGTTTGCGTGTCATTTCGAACCTACCTTTTGTTCCTTCGAGTGGTCTTAAGCGCGGCCGCCCGTTGGCGTTTTCCGTGCCGGTTCGAAAGGACAATGACTGGGTAGGCTATTGGTTCCGCTGATAAATGCGGAAAAATTTCACCATTTAGGTGGAACTTTTAGCGACATGCGTGTGATTTTGGCCGATGCAACGTAGCCACGGCGCGTGCTCTTCCGGGCGTGTCAGAGCACGTAGATCGGGTCGAAAACACCCTTCACCGTCACTCCGAGCTCCAACAGCGCGCCAGCCTGCGGCTGCGACGACCGTGCAGACTCGTCGAGCCCTTCCCAGGCGGTCGTTACCGCCAAGCGATCCGCATTGACACCGATGAAGGCGGGGCAGGACGGCTGTGCGGCAGGCACCGTGTAACGGGCGATACGCAAGCCGTCGGGACTGTACCGGTCGACCACGCCCGCTCCCCAGCGCGCGTTCCAGATATAGCCGTCCGCATCACAGACAGAGCCGTCGAGACCGCCTGGATCCTCCATGCTGTCCACCATGACGATCGGCTCGCCTGCCGGAAGTCCCGTCTGCGGATCGACCATGACGCGCATGAGACGGCTGATGCGCGTATCGGTGTAGTAGCCGATCGCACCGTCCGGTGAAAAGCAGATCGAATTCGGGATACTGATGCCGCTGAAGATCTTGGTCACCTTGCCGCCGGCGACGTGATAGATCGCGCCTGCCTGGTTCTCCGCGCGCTTGCTCATCGTGCCGATCCACAGCGCGCCGGAGGGGTGCGTGCGGCCGTCGTTCGAGCGGTTCTCCGGTTTGTCGTTTTCGAGCGCTGCATAGAAGGTCAGGTTGCCGCTGTTCGTGTCGCGGACGAAAAGTCCTTCCTCGGTCGCCAGGAGCTGGCGGTTGGCATCGATGCGCGCCATCACGCTCGCCATCATCGGCAGGGAATGCATCTTCTTCTCCCCGGTGCCGAGGTTCAGTTCGTGCAGTTCTTTGCCGAGGATATTGAACCACCAGACGGTATCAGTGCCGGGGTCGTAGGTTGGGCCTTCACCAAGTACCGAATTGGTGTTGCAAAGAACTTTGCCCTGAAATTCATACATTTCCGTCATGCCTACGCTCCTACGGCTGCGTCATAGGCGTAAATGGTGGCCTTGGCGCGCTCGGCAACCTCCGCGGCCGTCATTCCCGGCTTGTAGATGCTGGTGCCCAGGCCGAAGGCGAGGATGCCTGCCTTCGTGTAATCGCCGAAATTCTTGTCGGAAACGCCGCCGACTGCCGCGATCACCAGATCCGGCGGCAGAATGGCGCGGATGGCGGTGATCCCCGAGGGTCCGAGTACGCTGGCCGGAAAGAACTTCAGGCCGGTCGCCCCGGCGCGGGCGGCGGCGAGAGCCTCGGTCGGCGTAAAGACGCCGGGCATCGTGACCATCCCATAGCCGCGCGCGCGGATGATGACGTCGGGCTCGACATTCGGAGTGACGAGCAGCTTCCCGCCGGCGCTTTCAAGGCTGTCGACTGCTTCGACGGTCAGCACGGTCCCCGCGCCGATCAGGCATTCCGGCGGCGCCATTTTGGCGGCGATCTCGATGGACTTGAAGGCCTCGGGCGAATTCAGCGGGATTTCGATCGCGGTCAGGCCGTTTTCGATCAGCGCGCCGACGACAGCCTGGGTTTCTTCCGGCTTGATGCCGCGCAGAATGGCAATGAGCGGGCGCTTCATGGAGGGGAAGGGGATGCGGTTCATGGAAATTTCCTCAGTTCGGCCAGATGGCTTCGGCAGCGGCCGAGAGCCCGCGGCGCACGGCTGTGTCTGCATCAATGCTAGTATATTTTAAGGACAGGGACTTGAACGCCGTTTCATAAAGGCTCTGCAGCCGGCCCGAGGCGACGAGCGTCACAGGCGTGTCAGCCGGAGCATCGGACAGCGCGCCGGCGATTTCCAGGCCGATCAGCGTGCCGGAGATCTTTGCTTGGGCACCGGCTGCGGTCAGTCCGTGAAGAAGCTGGCCGGAACGGGCGGTGAAGAAAAGGTTCGTCGCCATCGCGGGCTGACGGTACGCCGTCGAGACCGCCGCTTTGAATGCGGAATTGTCGGCGGGAGCATCATCGGCGCCTGCAACGGCATGCGACAGGATCGTATGCTTGCTGATCGCGTCGAAGAGTTCGCCGGTCATGAAGGTCGAAAACCCGATCACATCCCCGTCCTGGACGTGAACCCATTTCGAATGAGTTCCGGGCACGCAGACGGCCTGCATGCCCTTGCTGCCGGGGCCGAGAGCGCCGAGCAACTGTGTCTCCTCGCCGCGGATCACGTCCGGCGCTGCCTTGTCGCGTTGTGCAAGACCCGGGAGGATACGCACATCCCGGCTTTGGCCCGGAACGGAAACCGCACCAGTGAGGATCGAGGAAAGTGAAGCCGGAACATCGATATAGCCCGCTTCGACCCAGCCCTGCTTGGCACCGACCATGCCGCAGGCGATGACCGGTACGTTCTCCGGCACCGAGAGTGCTGCAAGATGCGCGTTGAGAACATCGGCAAAGCCGGTCTTGGCCGCCGTCGTCATGCCTTCGCCGCTGCGGCGCTCGCCAAGAATGTTACCGTCTGCGCCGATCAGCCAGAGCCGGAAACTGCTCGTACCCCAATCCACCGCGACATAAGCGGGATTCGCCATCAGAAAATGCCTCCATCGACAATCATGGACTGCGCAGTCACAGCGGCCGCGCAGTCGGATGCAAGAAACAGACAAGGGCCGACGATCGCGTCGGCATGCAGGACCTTCTTGAGGCATTGCCGCTTGATGGTTTGCGCGATGCTCTCTTCGGTCAGCCAGAGCTCCATCTGCCGCTCGGTCACGATCATGCCCGGCAGGATACAGTTGACGCGGATATTGTCCGGTCCAAGCTTCCCCGCCATGCTCTTCGTGAGCCCTATGACGGCGGCCTTTGCCGCGGTGTAGGACGGAAAGTCCGGCATGTTCAACAGAAAGGCGATGGACGACATGTTGATGATCGCGCCACCGCCAGCCGCACGCATGGACGGTGCTACCGCCTGTGCGGTGAAGAAGACATGGCGAAGGTTGGTCGCCTGGTTGTTGTCCCAGTATTCCTCGGTCACCGCGTCGAAATCATGCCGGTCGTCCCAGGCAGCATTATTGATGAGAACGGTAATCGGCCCCGACTGGGCGACCACTGCATCGACCGCCTGCCGGATCGCGCCGATATCGCGAAGATCGGCCTTGAAGAAATGCACCGGGTGCTCCGTATCGCGGGAGAGCCGCATTGCAAGCTCGCGGCTTTCCTTCTCGGCGATGTCGATGAAAGAGACCTTCGCACCCTGCCGGGCAAAGCCTTCCACGATCGCAACACCGATGCCGGAGCCGCCACCTGTGACGAGTACGGTGCGATCTTTGAATTCCGGAAACTGCGCAACTATGGCCGTCACGGTTTGCCTCCCGCTGTTCCATTATTTGGAACACAATTTGACTATGTGGAATTATTCAATTAGCCTGCCGATCATGTCAAGGCCAGGGTAGGCGATAGATGGCTCGGGGAAAAGGCGCTTCTGGGGAAAGCGAAACGGGTACATTGGGCAAGGCGATGGCGCTGCTCGAACTCGTGACGCACTCCGATGGTCCCATGCGCTTTACAGATATTCTTGCACTTTCCAGCCAGCCGCGCGGCACGCTGCATCGCCAGCTCGTCCATCTTGTCGAAGAAGGGCTTCTGGAATTCGATGCCGACGGCCGCTACGTGCCGGGGTTGCGGCTTCTCGATCTTGCGTCAAGGAGCTGGGCGAGGAATGAGTTCCGGCTGATCGCCGAACCATATCTCAAGGACCTGCAGCAGATGAGCGGCGAGACCGTTCATCTCGGCGTCCTGCGCGGAACCTCGATCATCTATCTCGACAAGATCGAGGGTAGGCAATCTGTCCGCATGTACTCGCAGATCGGCAATGCGTCGCCCGTTTATTGCACCGGCGTCGGCAAGGCCGCTCTTTCGGTGTTGCCTGACGATGCGGTGGAGCCGCTTGCACGCAACCTCTCCTTCAACCGCTTCACGCCGCACACACTCCCTTCAGCCGATGCGTTGCTGCAAGAACTAAAGACGATCCGCCAAACCGGCGCCGCCTTCGATCGCGAGGAACACGAACTCGGCATTCGCTGTGTCGCGGCGGCGGTCTGGACGGTGGACGGAAGCTTCACAGGCGGTGTCTCGATTACCGGCCCGGCCTACCGGCTGACGCTTGAGCGCCTCGAAGAATGGACAACGCCCGTAAAGCAGGCAGCGCAATCGATAATGGACGCCATCCGAATCCGCCTTGGTCCGCGCGGATAAATGCATCCCATGGATGCGTATATGTAAATATTATCGTGATAGTAATGGGTTATAAGCTATATGTTGAGATTCCTTCGCGAATCACGACAATTAGAGCCTGTTAAAACCTATAGTTATGTCGGCCATTGTATTTCGACCGGTTTTCATAATTTAATGTGGGCGCCCCCAGGCTTGCAGGCACAAACGGTCTGAGACGCCATAGCGCCCTTGAGAAGATGAAAAAGTAAATGACACCATTGTCGCCAGCATCCACCGGTGTAGATGGATTTATTCAGGAGATCGTGGGGCTGAAAACCCAGTTCGATATCTTCCGGATCATGAAGCGTGTGACGGAAGCATATCGAAGCCGTGCATTCATGGTGCTCAATCTCCCGCCGGTCACCTCACTCGAGCTTCAAGGCACGACGGTCATCACCAACTGGCCCGCCGAACTGCTTACTGTCTATGATCAGGAGAGTTTGCTGGCGAACAGCCCGATCCTGCGTCGCTTGCGGACGTCGTCTGTTCCTTTTTTCTATGACACCACGAAGCCCACTGGATCCAGGGAGGACGGCAAGGCGGTGCTGGTCGCGGCGCTTTTCGAGCGGTTCAAGATGACGCGCGCCGCATATTTTCCGACGCAGGAGCCATCCGGCGTGCGCGGCGCTATCTCCTTCTCCGGTGATCGGGAGCACTTCACGCCGGAAGAGATGCGCGATCTTTCCTATATCTCGATCCATGTGTTCGACAGGCTCGCGGAGATCCGCAGCCTGGATACGCGCATGAGGGACACGCTGACGGATCGCGAAGTCGACTGCTTGAATTGGACGGCGGCGGGAAAGACGAGCGCGGAAATCGCCGAGATCCTCCACCTCTCGGAACATACGGTCAATCATTACCTGAATCGCGCCACGAAGAAGCTTGATACGGTCAACCGCACCCAAGCCGTCGCCAAGGCGCTGCGCATTGGCATCATCAAGTAGCCCCAGCCTAAAGCGCATGCAGCGGCGTGGCGCGGCGCACAAAACTTCGGCACCCCTCTGGCGCGATCGCGACGGGAAACCCCTCTAGAAGGACAACTCTGGCCTCTGAGCAGTTGGCACACTTTCTGCATAACTACTGGCAGAGGTCCAGAGGGGACTTTGAAGAGCGCCAAAAAAGAACGGCGCCATCGGCAATTCGTCGTCGGCAGCGTTGATGCATCTCCTTCATCCGCAGCCGGCGGCGGTTGTTGCCTTTTTGTAACGGCTCACCTGAGATGTGGCTCTAGGCGCAAGGTGTGGGTCATCTTTCCTTTGGCTATTTCCGGATGTTGTTTTAGTCGGCCCTCAGCGCCGGGTTATCGGAGAAACCGTTGCGGTCATCAGGGCGAAAGCCCGGCGGACCAGATGGCCGCAACGGATTTAGATTGAGCATTTCCGCTGCTTCAAACGCCGATTTCATTTGGCGAAGTCGCGGCCCTCCACTATCTACCTTTCTTCAAGGACGATGATGAGGGTGGGAATGACCGAGGTCACCAAGGAACAGATTCTCGAAACGCTGAAGACCGTACGCGGTCCCGATCTCGAAAATAATATTGTCGAGCTGGGCATGGTTTCAGACGTCTTCATTTCCGACAGCAAAGTCTACTTCTCGATCACCGTTCCTGCCGAGCGCGCCAACGAGCTCGAACCTTTGCGTCTCGCCGCCGAACGCGTCACCAGGGAGCTGCCTGGCGTAAAGGGTGCGCTTGTAACGCTGACCGCCGACAAGAAGGCATCCGCGCCCGCCGCCCGCCCCGCTGCGGGCGCTCCGCACGGCCATTCCCACGCTCAGCAGCAACAGCCGCCGCGGGCCGGCAAGCTCGGTGTTCCCGGCATCAACGCCATCATCGCGGTCGCCTCCGGCAAGGGCGGCGTCGGCAAATCGACGACTGCCGTCAATCTCGCCCTCGGCCTATCGGCCAACGGCCTTCGCGTCGGCATTCTTGACGCCGATATCTACGGCCCCTCGATGCCGCGCCTTCTCAAGATTTCCGGCCGTCCGACGCAGATCGATGGCCGCATCATCAATCCGATGGAAAATTACGGCCTCAAGGTCATGTCGATGGGCTTCCTCGTCGACGAGGAAACGGCGATGATCTGGCGCGGCCCGATGGTGCAATCGGCGCTGCTGCAGATGCTGCGCGAAGTCGCCTGGGGCGAACTGGACGTGCTCGTCGTCGACATGCCCCCCGGCACCGGCGATGCGCAGCTCACGATGGCGCAGCAGGTGCCGCTCGCCGGCGCCGTCATCGTCTCGACGCCGCAGGACCTCGCGCTCATTGACGCCCGCAAGGGCCTTAACATGTTCCGCAAGGTGGAGGTCCCGGTTCTCGGCATCGTCGAGAATATGAGCTATTTCATCGCGCCCGATACCGGCGCCCGCTACGATATCTTCGGCCATGGCGGTGCCCGCAAGGAAGCCGAGCGCATCGGCATACCCTTCCTTGGCGAGGTTCCGCTGACGGTTAATATCCGCGAAACCTCTGACGCCGGTACGCCGCTCGTTGCAACGGAGCCGAACGGCGTCGTTGCAGGTATCTATCGTGAGATCGCTTCAAAGGTCTGGGCGCAGCTCGGCGGCCAGCCACAACGGCAGGCGCCGGCCATCGTTTTCGAGTAGCTGCTTCGGCGGGCGCTATCCTCCAAATTATGAAGGAAATGCGACCGAACCGCCGACTTTTCGCAACACGCCTTGATTATTTCACAGCTTTCCGTCATATGGCCCGCCGTTGCCATGATGGCAGCTTCTGCGGATGCCCGAGGATGGCCGTGCTTGCCTTTAGGCCTCGGCTAGCCTGGATCTTCGCAGTTGTCTTGCCGGTCGGGATTGGTGACTGCGGTGCGGTTGAGCAGAATGCATATCCGGGCTATGACCGGATGCAGCTGGAGTTGTATGAACCTTTTTTTTCCGTGGTCGTTAGGATCGGAGACTCATAGCTCGCGCGGCGCCTCGGCGGCTGCCGCGCCAGTGAAAGGGATCTCGATGAACAACACAGGCACTGCAAGGCAAGCCGGCGGCTGGAGCAACGCCCGGTGATTACCGCCTATCGTTCGAATTGCAATTCGGTCGAAATCCGTGACCTTTCGCAGCTTGCGGAGTTTCCGGAGGACGCGGTGTGGATCGATATGGTCGAACCGACCCGAGAGGAAGAGCTCTATGTCGAAAAGGTCGTCGGCATCGAGGTTCCGACCCGCGACGACATGAAGGATATCGAGCCTTCCGCGCGTCTCTACACGGACGATGGTGCGGTCTTCATGACGGCTTCGCTGCTTTGGAAAACCGAGACTGACGTACCGACACTGACCGATGTCGCTTTCATCCTTGCCGGCAACCGGCTGATCACCATCCGGTACGCCCATCCCAAATCCTTCGCGCTCTTCATCGCCGCTCTTCATCGGGTGCCGGAACAGTGGCGAAACGGCGCTGCTCTTCTTGGCAAGCTGCTTGAGACGATTACCGACCGCACGGCGGAAATTCTCGAGCTGGCCGTTGCTCGTATCGACATTCTTTCGACGCACGTCTTCGGGGACCGCGCCAAGAAGGTCCGCAAGCCCTCGAACTATCTCGAGCTGAAGCTCCGCGACATTGCCGGCCATCAACGCCTAGTCAGCAAGGTGCGCGACAGCCTTGCGTCGCTCGCACGCCTCATGACCTTCTTCTATACCGTTCCCGCCGTTCAGAAGGATCAGGCGACGAAGGAACTGGCGCGCACCGTCACTCGCGATATCCAGTCGCTGACCGAGCATGCGTCCTATATCGCCGGAAACATCACCTTCCTGCTGGATGCCTCGCTCGGCCTCATCAACATCGAGCAGAACTCGATCATCAAGATCTTCTCGATCGCATCCGTGGTGTTCTTGCCGCCGACGCTTGTTGCCTCCATCTATGGTATGAATTTCGAATTCATGCCGGAGCTTCATTGGATCGCGGGTTATCCAGTCTCGCTGGGCCTGATGGCGATCTCCGCTATCGTTCCGTTTTTCTTCTTCCGATGGAAAGGCTGGCTCTGAGGAGCTTGTAGTCATCCAATGCTTGACGAAAGCCATTCGCAGGATCGCAACATGACGCCGCGCAAGCTCTTCTATCTTGCGCTGGGCTCTGTGGGCGTCGTCTATGGGGACATCGGCACCAGCCCGCTTTACGCATTCCGCGAAGCGCTGAAGCCGGTCGCTCACGACGGTCTCACCCGTTTCGAGGTCATCAGCCTTATCTCGCTGATGCTTTGGGCTTTGACGATCATCGTCACGCTCAAATACGTGCTGCTGTTGTTGCGCGCCGACAACGAAGGCGAGGGCGGTACGCTTTCCCTCCTTGCTCTTTTGATGAAGACGGCAAACGGCCACACCGCAGTACTGCTTCTGCTTGGTGTCGCAGGCGCGGCCCTGTTCCTGGGCGATGCCATGATTACACCGGCGCTTTCGGTTCTGTCCGCCGTGGAAGGTGTCAAGCTGGTCGCGCCGGACCTCTCGTCTTACATCATGCCGATCTCGGCGGGCATCCTCGTCTTGCTGTTCGTCGTCCAATCGCACGGTACTACTGCCGTGGCCCGCTTCTTCGGGCCGATCACCGTGGTCTGGTTCCTTGTCATGGCGATTGTCGGCATCTCACACATCTCTGATGACTTCGAGATACTGGCAGCCTTCAATCCGTACTATGCCGTCAGTTTCCTGTTCAAGGAAGGATTTTACGGAATCGTCGTTTTGGGTGCCGTCTTCCTGACGGTTACCGGCGCTGAGGCGCTTTACGCGGATCTTGGCCACTTCGGCCGCCGTCCGATCCAATGGGCATGGTTCGTGCTGGTTTACCCGGCCCTCGCCTTGAATTATCTCGGCCAGGGCGCGCTGGTACTCGGCGACCCGCAGACGATGTCGGACCCCTTCTATCTCATGTTCCCGAAATGGGCGCTTCCCTTCGCCGTCATCCTGGCGACGGCGGCGACCATCATCGCCAGCCAGGCGGTCATCACCGGCGCCTTCTCGCTCGTGCGGCAGGCGATCAACCTTGGCTTCCTGCCACGCATGGAAATCCTCTTCACCTCGGAAACCCATACCGGTCAGATCTTCCTGCCGGCGGTCAACACCGTGCTCTTCATCGGTGTCTTGTTCCTCGTCCTCACGTTCAAGACCTCGGATGCGCTTGCAATAGCCTATGGCATCTCGGTCACGGGCGCGATGGTGGTCACCTCCATCATGGCCTTCGAATTCGTCCGGACACGCTGGAACTGGTCGCTCCCGGTGACTGCGATCGTCCTCCTGCCGCTGCTTGCGCTGGAACTGATCTTCCTCGGCGCCAACCTGCTGAAGATCCACGACGGCGGCTACATTCCGATCCTGATCGCCAGCGCCTTCATCATCATCATGTGGACTTGGCGGCGCGGCACTGCGCTTCTCATGGAAAAGACCCGGCATACGGACATTCCGCTGGCTTCCTTCGTCAGCTCCATCGAGCGCAAGAGCGATCACTCGCCTGCCCATGTGCCAGGCACCGCGATTTTCCTCACCAGCGATCCGGAATCAGCGCCGGCTGCCCTGCTGCACAATCTGAAGCACAACCATGTCCTGCATGACAGGAACGTCATCCTGACGATCCGCACCGTCAACAAGCCACGTGTTGCAAGTGCTGACCGTTACAAGGTCGAGCAAGTCTCCGAGCGTTTCACCCGGGTCGAGTTGCTCTTCGGCTTCATGGAAACGCAGAACGTCTCCCAGGCGCTCGCGACACTCAGAAAGACCGGCTTGAAGTTCGACATCATGTCCACGTCTTTCTATCTCGGCCGGCGCAAGCTGGTTCCCGATGCGAAGTCGGGAATGCCCTATTGGCAGGATCGGCTCTATATCGCGCTCGCCAATGCGGCGGCGAACCCTTCCGATTACTTCCGTCTGCCGGCAAACCGCGTGGTCGAGCTCGGCTCACACGTCATCATCTGACGCACCCAAACAGCGCTTTCAAGGACCCGGCCGTCGCGCCGGGTTCTTTGTGTTCGGCTATCAAAAGTGCTTATGGATGAATTTCGGCGCATCCGCATTAACCAAGCATCAAGGTTAATGGAGGATTTTCGAGGGAGTGTTTAGCGTCCCGTGTCGGAGTCTGGCGTTGCGTCGAAATCCTGTTGTCCGCAGCAAGCTGCGTTCCCTCCCTCAAAGCTGGATTTCACCCGCCGTCTTCGGCTTTTGCGGGTGGCTCGCATTCCCAAGCATGGCTTCCCACGCCGATCTCGCAGCCATGCTTGCCGGGCTTGATGAGAGCCGTGACAACTGGCGCATGGTCATGACCAATTCACCGGCGGGCTCGCTCCATCAGGCCGAACTCGCTTTTACGGATCCGCTTGTGACGGGATCGATTGCTGCCGGGGCAGGGATGGTGCTTCCGGATGGCCGCAAGGTCGCCTTTGTCGCGGAAGGCAAGGGCCACGAGGACACGCCGGACGAAGACCGCGTGAACCGAGAAACCAAGAAGGGCCGCATTGTCGCCGTCGAGAAGATGCAGCCGCCGAAGGATTTTTCCGCCGGCTCCATTCTCCACCGTACGCAGTTGCTGTTCCAACCGAGCTTCGATCTCAAGGACAAGTCCGCCTTCGTTAAGCCGAAGATCAAGGGCAAGGAAATCGAAATCGCCACGAACTTCTACCGGAAACAGCCGGTCAAGCCGGCCCCCGGAGTTCCGGCGCTGCTGGCCGGCCTGGTTAACAACGACAAGGCCGATGTGCTGGCGACGGCCTATGCCCCGGCGGCGCCGGACTACGCCCGCCAATCGCCCTTCGATTCGATTCTCACTGATTCCGCAAACGATGGCCGCTTCGTTCCGCAGATCGGGGCGAAAGATCACGCGTGGGCGGCGAGCATTCTGCCGGCCAGCGTGTTTTCCGCGGGCGAACAGCAGTGTTTGGCATCCGGCATCTATTTCGAAGCCCGCGGCGAATCGGTGAAGGGGCAGGCCGCTGTTGCGCAGGTCATCCTCAACCGCGTGCGTAATCCGGCCTATCCGAAAACCATCTGCGGCGTCGTCTACCAGAACGAAGACTGGCGCAATCGCTGCCAGTTCTCCTTTGCCTGCGACAACATCAGGGATCGCGTGAACTCCCAGTACCACTGGCGTGTCGCCCGTGAGGTTGCCATGGCTGTGACTGCCGGCAAGATCTGGCTCCCGCAGGTCGGCTCCGCCACACACTACCACGCGGTCTACGTCCGGCCGAACTGGGCAAAGACCATGGAAAAGGTCGGCCGCATCGGCCTGCACGTCTTTTACCGTACCTACGGCGGCGGCTGGAGCTGACGGAAAGCCCGATTTTCCGCCTGATCCGCTGCTCCGAAAGCGGATTCTGAGCCTCGAATTTTCAAGGCGTTCTGAATTCCCGATCAACCTCTTGATTTGGAATGATAATTTAATGGCTGGACAGAAGCTCTCTACGCCTTGACTATGTTTTGCCCTAAAACTATGTTGCGCCCGACTTCAGAACGGACCGAAAGGTTTCACACCCTACGTCCGTTGTCCTGAAAACCGGGGGTAACGGGGATCGCGGGCAGCGGGAGCGAGGAGGAAGCCATGGAGGATGACCGCGAGGAGAGTCTTGAAAAGCGTCGCGCGCAGCTGGGAGCAAAGCTCAAAGCCAAGCGCATAGAGGCGGGAGAGGACGAGGCGAACGAAGCCCGCGCCGAAGCGAGCCGCGAAGGCTATGCTCAGGCGATGAAGCTTTCGAGCGAGTTCATTTCCGCAGTCGTTGTGGGTGCTGTTCTTGGCTATCTTCTGGACCGTTTTGTCGGCACTGCGCCTTGGGGGTTGATTGTTCTTCTGCTTCTTGGATTCTGTGCCGGCGTTTTGAACGTTCTTCGTGCTGCGGGCAAGGTTGCGAAACCGGCGCCTGGAGTTGAAAACGGCAAGAAATAGGGCAGGGGCGCACGAGCGCGTTGTCCAGTGCAGTGGTCCCGCGTTTGCGGGCTAAAGAAGAGAGAACAAGCGGTGGCTAACGATCCGATCCATCAGTTCCAGATCTACAAGATTGTACCGATCGAAATCGGCGGGATTGATTTTTCGTTCACCAACGCATCGTTGTTCATGGCGGTGTCCGCCACCGTTGCCGCAGCCTTCCTTTATTTCGCGACATCCAATCGTGCGATCATTCCTGGCCGCACCCAGTCGCTTGCGGAAATGTCCTATGAGTTCATTGCCGCGATGTTGAAGGAAGGGGCGGGCACCAAGGGAATGCAATTCTTCCCGCTGGTCTTCTCGCTCTTCATGTTCGTGCTGACGGCAAACCTGCTCGGCATGTTCCCGTATTTCTTCACGGTGACGAGCCAGATCATCGTGACCTTCGCCCTGGCGCTGCTCGTTATCGGCACGGTTCTCGTCTACGGCTTCTACAAGCACGGGTTCCGCTTCCTGAATGTCTTCGTTCCGTCGGGCGTCCCGGGCATTCTCTTGCCGCTGGTGGTGTCGATCGAAATAATTTCGTTCCTGTCCCGGCCGATTTCGCTCTCTGTTCGTCTTTTCGCCAACATGCTTGCCGGTCACATCACCCTGAAGGTGTTCGCAGGCTTCGTCGCCTCGCTTGGAGCCCTTGGTGCGCTCGGCGTTGGCGGTGCCGTTCTTCCCCTCATCATGACGGTCGCCCTGACCGCTCTCGAGTTCCTCGTTGCCTTCCTCCAGGCTTATGTCTTTGCGGTGCTGACTTGCATGTACCTCAATGACGCGATTCATCCGGGTGGCCACTAAGGAATACCGACATTGACGTCAAAAGGGCGTCAGTCATTTCGCCGCAACAACCATTTTCAAAGGAGTTCAACATGGACGCGGAAGCAGCAAAGTTCATCGGTGCAGGCCTGGCTTGCCTTGGTATGGCCGGTACGGCTCTCGGCCTCGGCAACATCTTCGGCAGCTACCTCTCCGGCGCGCTTCGCAACCCGTCTGCCGCTGACAGCCAGTTCGGCCGTCTGGTTTTCGGCTTTGCCGTTACGGAAGCTCTGGGCATCTTCTCGCTGCTCGTTGCACTCCTTCTGCTCTTCGCCGTTTGATTTCGGTGGATTGAAGGATCACGGCCTGCGACCTGCAAGCCGTGATCCTTTGTATTTGCAGTACACCTGGAGGTGAGCATGTTTTTTGTGACCCCGGCCTTTGCTCAGGAAGCTCCGGCGGGATCGGCAGAACCTGGCGCAGCGCCCGCTACGGACTCGCATGCCGCTCCGGCTGCCGGCGAGGTCCATACCGAAACCGGCGTTCCCGCCGGCGAGCACGGCGGCGGTGCTTTTCCGCCTTTCGATTCGTCGACTTACGCTTCCCAGCTCTTGTGGCTGGCAATCACGTTCGCCGTCTTCTTCGTGCTCATGCAAAAGGTCATCGGGCCGCGCATTGGCAAGATCCTCGAACAGCGCCACGACCGCATCTCGCAGGATCTCGACGAGGCAACCCGCCTGAAGGCGGAAGCCGACGCAGACGTGGCGGCTTATGAAGCCGAGCTGGCTGCAGCCCGTGCCAAGGCGGGTTCGATCGCGGCCGCCGCTCGCGACGAAGCCAAGCTCAAGGCGGAGGCGGAGCGTCGCGCCGTCGAAGCCAGCCTCTCCGAGAAGCTGAGGGCTGCCGAGGCCCGCATCGCCGAGATCAAGGCGAAGGCATTTGCAGATGTCGGCGCAATCGCTGAGGAAACGGCGGCTGCCGTTGTCGAGCAACTGATCGGCGGTACTGCCGCCAAGCCGGAAGTTGCCGCTGCGGTCGCAGCCGCCAAGAAGGAGGCTTGATCGATGGCTTTTGACGCAACTTTCTTCGCCTTTGTCGGCCTGGTGATATTCCTGGCATTGATGGTCTATCTGAAGGTTCCCGGCATCATGGCAAAGTCGCTCGACGACCGTGCCGACCGGATCCGCAATGAGCTGGCCGAAGCCAAGCGTCTGCGCGAGGAGGCTCAGCATCTGCTGGCCGAATACCAGCGCAAGCGCAAGGAGGCGGAAGCGGAGGCGGAACATATTCTCGCCGCAGCCCAGCGCGAAGCCGAAATGTTGACCGCCGAGGCAAGGAAGAAGACGGAAGAGTTCGTCGCCAACCGCAACGCGATTTCCGAGCAGAAGATCAAGCAGGCTGAAGCCGATGCGATGAAGGCCGTCCGTTCGGCCGCCGTCGACCTGGCGATCACCGCGGCTGAAACGGTTCTTGCCAAGAAAGCCGATACGGTTCAGTCCGATCTCTTCAAAGGTGCCGTCGGCGCGGTGAAGACACGCCTCAACTAAGAAATCAGCGCGGATTGAAATCGAACAGGCCGGGTTTTGCCCGGCCTTTTCTATTCGAGGATCAACTCCTCGTCGATCACGATGCCGTCTCTGCGGAGCGGACGGAAGCTCATGCGGTGCAGCGAACAGGGACCATGCCGCTCGATGCCGGCCCGATGCTGCGCCGTTCCATAGCCCACATGCGCGGCAAAGCCATAGGCCGGGAAGACGGCGTCCGCACGTGCCATCATCCGGTCGCGCGTCACCTTGGCGACGATAGAAGCCGCGGCGATCGAAACCGAGCGCGCATCGCCCTTGACGACTGCTTGCCCGGGGCATTCCAATCCGGGAGGGACGTCGAGCCCATCAGTGAGGACATAGTTCGCCTGGATCGCGAGGCCGCAGATCGCCCGGCGCATCGCATCGAGGCTTGCCTTGCGGATGTCCGTGAGGTCTATCCGCGTGGCACTGGACGATGCGATCGAAACAGTCGCCGTTGCCAGGATCTGTACGAAGAGCTCTTCGCGCCTTTGCGCCGAAAGCTGCTTGGAATCATTCAGCCCTTCGGGGATGCGCTTCGGATTGAGAATGACGGCGGCGGCAACGACCGGCCCGGCAAGGGGGCCGCGCCCTGCTTCGTCGGCGCCTGCGACCGGCCAGTGGCCGGCCCTGCGTGCCTTCAGTTCCAACTTGAAGTCGGGAACGAGCGGCACCTCTTCGAAAAGCAGAGGAGAATCGGGTGACGTGCGAGCTTTCATGGACTGAATCTCGCACGCCAACCCGATTTCCTGCAAGCCCCCGGATCAGGGCGGCGTACCGGGGGGCTTGGGCCGCGGGAGGGCAGGGGACCCGCCGCGGCGGCAGGGGCCGAGGGCGGCGGCCTCCTGCTGGGTAACTGTTAACTGCCTGCAGCCTTGCCCGGCTGCCAATTCAAACGGCTTGTTTGCCGCTCAGCTTCGCACGTCACGCGAGCGCATGCGCCGCGTATCCGATGCCGTATCCTCTCAGAGGAGCGACAGTTGCACGCCACTGCCATCGGGCGGCACGAAGAGATCGTCGCGAAGCGGCATGCTGCGCCTCGTCATACCAAGCCTCTTCGTCGCCATCTCGAAGCGGCGGGCGATCTGCCAGGCGTAGGGTCCGGCGCCTTTCATGCGCTTGCCGAACTCGGCGTCGTAGTCCTTGCCGCCGCGCATCGAGCGGACCAGCGACATCACATGCCGGTAGCGGTCCGGATAATTCTGCAAGAGCCAGTCGCGAAAAAGCGGAGCGACCTCCAGCGGCAGGCGCAGGATCACGTAGCCTGCTTCCAGCGCGCCGGCGGCCTTCGCCGCGTCGAGGATACGTTCCAGCTCGTGATCGTTCAGCGCCGGGATCACCGGTGCGGCCATCACCGAAGTCGGAACACCCGCCTCCGTCAAGGCCCGGATCGCCTCCAGGCGCCGCCCGGGCGTCGAAGCGCGCGGCTCCATTGTGCGGGCAAGCTTCCGGTCGAGCGTCGTCACGGAGAGCGAGGCGCGCACCAAACCCTTCGCTGCCATCTCCTGCAGGATGTCGATGTCGCGCAGGATCAGCGCTGACTTGGTGACGATCGAGACCGGGTGGTTCGCCTTGTTCAGCACTTCGAGGATCTGGCGCATGATGCGCCATTCCTTCTCGATCGGCTGATAGGGATCGGTATTGGTTCCGATCGCGATCACGCGTGGCTTGTAGCCCGGCTTGGCAAGCTCACGTTCCAGAAGCTTGGCCGCATCCGGCTTGGCAAAAAGCTTTGCTTCGAAATCGAGACCTGCCGAAAGCCCCATATAGGCGTGGGTCGGCCGGGCGAAACAATAGATGCAGCCATGCTCGCAGCCGCGGTAGGGATTGATCGAGCGGTCGAACGGGACATCCGGCGATTCGTTACGTGTAATCGCCGTGCGTGGCTTTTCGATCTGCACTTCCGTCTCGAAGGGCGGCAGCTCTTCAAGAGTCTGCCAGCCATCATCGAAAGCCTCGCGGCGCAGCGGCTCGAAACGTCCGCTCGGATTCAATCCGGCCCCGCGGCCGCGGCGTCGATCCACCTCGACACGGAGGCCCGACGAGGCAATCATCGCCTCGGCAATATCTGCCGTATTGGCAGGCGCAAACGCGGCCTGGCCTGCAAGGGACTGTTCGTTCATCGGATTCTCCTGCGGCGAAGACGTTGCCTTCTTCCGTTTTCGATGATTAAATTCCTATCGGCAAAAGGAGAACATTGCAAGAACAAAATGAGGAAAAGTGGTGCTGGCAAATATTTGTGCACCGCATTATAGATAGGCAATGTTGACGGTTGTTCTTGAGTGCCAGGATCAGGAGCCCGAGCTGGCGCAGACATTGTCGGCGCTGGTCGCCGGCGCGGTCGAAGGGCTTGTAAGCGACGTGGTCGTACTTGATCACGGCTCGCGCGACGGCACGTCCGGGGTGGCGGATGCAGCGGGGTGCCGGTTTCATTCGCAGTGGGATATCACGGATATATTGCGCGCGGCGCGCGGCGAATGGTTGCTTTTCGTGGAGCCTGGTGCGAGACCGCAAGCCGGCTGGATAGACGAGATCGCCGAGTATGTCTCGCTCAACAAGGGGCCGGCGCGCTTCACCGCCTCTCGGGGTTATAAGCGCCCGTTCTTCGAGCGCGTCGGCCGTTCGCGACCGCCGCTGGAACTCGGGCTCCTCCTGCCGAAAAAGCAGGCGATCGCCACCGCAAGAAGCGGAATGCATCTTTCGGAATTCGCCAAAGGGCAGAAGCTGCGCCAGCTTTCGAGCGAACTGATTCCGTCCTGGGTTGCCCGCGCTGCGCGATAGTAGCTGGCGCACAAACATGGCGCTCAATACGATTTTGCGCTATAATTCTTCCATGGTGCCGCCGACGCGTTAGCCGCGCGGCGGTCGACCATGGAATGCCGGCGGACGGCAGAACAGGTCAGCGGAAGTCTCCTCTTCTGCCGGGTTTCCGGCGAAAGGAGGTGCGTCGTGCTACGCACTATGTTCCACGGCCTGCTGGGCGTCATCGCGACAATATTGGTGGTCGCACATCCGCATTCGGCAACGGCGCAGACGATGCGTACCTGCGCGGGCCGATCCGAGGTCATCGATTTCCTGGATAGGAACTTTTCCGAAAAGCTCACGGCGGTCGGCAAAATCAACCACAACGCAGTCCTTGAGGTTTATGCTGCTGAGAGCGGCACCTGGACGCTGATCATCACGGACGATCACGGCATCAGCTGCTTCTTGTTGTCGGGCGAGCAGTGGCAAACGATGCCCTCTCTACCCAGCGTGCACACATAGCCATCGCAGGCCGTTACCCTTGGCGCTGCGGCAACAACCCTGCCGTTCTACTTCGCCGTCCCGCGCCTCAGGTGCTCGTCGAGCCGCGGCATGATCTCCACGAAATTGCAGGGCATGTGGCGGTAGTCGAGCTGAGCCTTCAAAATGCCGTCCCACGCATCCTTGCAGGCGCCCGGCGAGCCGGGAAGCACGAAGATGAAGGTCGACTTGGCGACACCCGCCGTTGCTCGGGACTGGATCGTCGATGTGCCGATCTTGTCATAGGAAATGCGGTGGAAGACTTCCGAAAAGCCATCCATGCGCTTTTCAAAAAGCGGCTCCAGCGCCTCTGGCGTGACGTCCCGGCCGGTAAAGCCGGTACCGCCGGTGGTGATGACGACGTCGATGCCGTCGGTTTCCGTCCAGGCGTTGACCTGGGCTGCGATGGCCGCCTTGTCGTCGGGCACGATGGCGCGATCCATCAGCTTGTGACCGGCCTCGGTGATCCGCGCGGCAAGCGTGTCGCCGGACTTGTCGTTCGCCAGCGTGCGCGTGTCCGAAACGGTCAGCACCGCGATGCCGACGGGGATGAAAGGCCGCTGTTCGTCGATACCCGCCATCATCAGTCTCCAGAAAGCGTTTCCGTTGCCTGGAAATACCAGTCCGGCCGTTCGCTGTGAAGCTTCGCCGCAGCAGCTTCGGCTGCTTCGATCGAGCCGAAGATGCCGAAGCACGTCGCGCCGGATCCGGACATGCGGACAAATTTCGCGCCTGCTTGCTTCAACAAGGTCGAGACCTGTTCGATCTCTGGGACAAGTTTGCGCACCGGCGGCTCCAGATCGTTCCGGTTCGCCTCGATCGTCGCCAGCCAGTCGCCGGTTCGAAGATCGAGCGGCGGGTTGTGTTTCTCCGTGAGCAGTCGGAAAATCTCCGGCGTCGAGACCGCCTTCAGCGGATTGGCGAGCACGATTGCAAAAGGCGGCAGAGCAACGGCCTCGATCTTTTCGCCGATCCCGCGCGCAATCAGCGGCCGGCTCGTCAGGCACATGGGAACATCGGCCCCGAGTTTGACAGCAATCGCCGACAAAATGTCGCCAGGCAGACGGATGCTCCACAGCCGCAGGAGACCACGCAGTGCCGCCGCGGCATCCGCTGAACCGCCGCCGATGCCGGAGGCGATCGGCAGGTTCTTTTCAAGATGGATATGAACCGGTGGCGCATGGTCGCCCTGCGCAAGTGCCGCTTGCCGCAACATGTCGCGCGCCTTGAGCACGAGATTGCCGCCTGGGTCGATGCCGAGCGCGGGCGCGAACCGCCCGCTGATCGTCAATTCATCGGCCGGGGAGGGTGCGAAAGCCAGTCTGTCGCCATGACGTGCAAAGGTCACCAGCATATCGAGGAGGTGATAGCCGTCCGGCCTCTGGCCCGTCACGTGCAGGGCCAGATTGATTTTTGCGAGAGCATCTTCGGTGACGGCGAAACCGCCGCTCATGCCCGCGTCAGGCATGGCGCATCAGGACTTCTTGTCGGCAACCGGCGGCGAAACAGGCGCCGGATCCGGCTGCTTCTTGTCGACAGCCTTGGTGTCATCAGTCTCCACCGTCAGGCCGTGGGCGATCTTATCCTTGATCCTCGGGATGTCGGCTTCTTCCGGCTGGGAGCTCAGCGCCCGATTCCACTGATAGACGGCCTCCAGCTTGCGCCCGACATGCCAGTAGGCGTCACCAAGATGGTCGTTGATCGTCGCATCACCGGCCTTGATTTCGGCAGCCTTTTCCAGCTCGCCAACGGCGTCGTCGAAGCGGTTCAGGCGATAATACGCCCAGCCGAGCGAGTCGATGATATAGCCGTCGTCAGGCCTGAGTTCGACGGCCTTCTTGATCATCGTCAAGCCTTCGTCGAGGTTCCGGTTCATGTCGATCCAGGAGTAACCGAGATAGTTCAGAACCTGGGGCTGATCCGGGTTGAGTTCGAGTGCCTTGCGGAAGTTCGGCTCCGCCTGATCCCACTTCTTCAGCCGCTCATAGGCGATGCCCCGCTGGAAGAAGACCGTCCAGTCGGATCGGCCCGGCAGCGGGCCGATCATTTCCACAGCCTTGTCGTAATTGTCGGCCATCGCCTGATAGTCCTTGGCGTCGGAGAGCACGCTGCCATAGGCAAGATAGGAGCGGATGTCCTTCGGATCGGAATCGATCAGCGCCTTCAGATGCTTGCGTGCCTCGTCGGTCTTGCCGCCCTGCGCCAGCGCAAGGCCGAGCTGCAGCTCGGAGATGCGCCGCATCGGAGAAGTTTCCGGCACGCGCTTGTAGAACTCGATGGCACGGTCCGTCTGTTCCTGCTTTTCAGCGATGCCGCCGAGAAGCACCAGCGTGTCGGCGCTGTTCGGATCGAGCGCATTGGCAGTCTGCAGATAGAGTGAAACGATATCTTCGGCCCCGTCGCGGTTCAGCGCGGCGCCGATGGAGAAGAGAACGGCAGCCGCGCCCTGGGGGCCATTGCGTACCTGCTGCTCCGGCTTCTCGCCCTTTTCGATGCTCTGGCGCAGCGCATTCAGCGGCGCATAGTTCGGCAGCATGTTGTCTCCGACGGAGATCGCATCGAGCGCCTTCTGCTTGTTGCCCTGCGAGGCTTCCAGGCGGGCCAGCGCCATGACCGCACGCATGAAGGTGTCGGGCGCCGTCGCACCGCCTTCCTTGTCCAGCACTGCATCGTTCAAGTGCCTGCGCGCTGCCGACACATTGCCCGTCACGATGGCGATCGCACCTGCATGGTAGTTCTGGAAGATGCTGAACCATTCCGGGCCCTTCATCTTCTCGACCATCGACAGCGCTTCCTTGTTGCGGCCGGCGCCGACGCGCGCCCAGGCGAGCAGCAGGTCGTTCATCATCCGGTCGAGGTCGTTCGGACCGTTATATTTCAGGATCGCTTCGGCGTTCTTGTAGTCGCCGCGGCGCATCGCGTCCGTGGCGCGGACGACGGTGGTGATACGCTCGACGGTGGGATCCTTCTTCAGGTCGTTGGCATATTTCACGCCTTCCTGGATGTCGCCGCTCAACAGCAGCGAAATCATCAGGCGCTGACGGATTTCCGGATTACCCGGTTCGATCTGCAAGGCCTTCTTGTAAAGCTCTATGGCCGTCTTGTAGTCGTGATCGACATCGGCCGTGCGGGCGGCGAGGAAGGCGCCCGAGAAGGTGCCGACCGTGTCCGGGTCGAAGACCACCGTGTTGCTGGCAGCGTCCGTCTTGGCAGCCTCTTCGGCATTGACGCCACCAAGCGCTCCGAGCGAAAGGACCGCTGCAAGTGCCGCGCTCGAAAAAAGACGGATGGCAAATCTCTGCCGCATTACAAAACCTTTCTTCAAGGCAGCCGATTGTTCCGACCGGCTGCGAAATCAGTTGAGAAGACTGACTCACAATAGGATGGCTTTTTTGAAGCGGTCCTGCAAGAAATTCAGCCGCGATCAAAGATGTTTGATTTAGTTGACCCGCTCGATGCAGAAGTCGATAACTTCCAATAGCGCGGCTTTCCACGCCGTATCGGGAAGAGGCGCAAGCGCGTCCCGCGCGATCGTGCCGTAGTGAACCGCCCGGGCGATCGTGTCGTTCAGCGTACCGTATTTGGTGATGAGGCCGAGCGCCTTTTCGAGATTGGCATCCGTGCCGTTGCCGCCTTCGATCGCGTCACGCCAGAAAGCGCGCTCGTCCTGCGTGCCACGGCGGTAGGCGAGGATGACCGGAAGCGTGATCTTGCCCTCGCGGAAGTCGTCGCCGACATTCTTGCCGAGGTCGACTGCCTTGCCGCCGTAATCCAGCGCGTCGTCGACAAGCTGGAAGGCGAGCCCGAGGTTCATGCCATAGGATTTCAGCGCATTGCGGCCGGATTTGCCGGCGTCTGCCACGATCGGGCCAACTTCGGCGGCAGCGGCAAAGAGTGCCGCGGTCTTGGCCCGGATGACCGAAAGATAGTCGTCTTCCGTCGTCTCCATGTTCTTGGCGACGGAAAGCTGCAACACCTCGCCTTCGGCAATGACGCAAGCGGCCGACGAGAGAACGTCAAGCGCATCGAGCGAACCGACATCGACCATCATTCGGAAGGCCTGGCCGAGCAAGAAGTCGCCGACGAGGACGCTTGCCTGGTTGCCCCAGATCATGCGCGCCGTCGATTTCCCGCGGCGAAGGTCGCTCTCATCAACGACATCGTCATGCAGCAGCGTCGCCGTATGCATGAATTCGACTGATGTCGCGAGCTTGATGTGGTTTTCGCCCTTGTACCCAAAGAGACAGGCCGAGGCGAGCGTGAGCATGGGGCGCAAGCGCTTGCCACCGGAGGAGATCAGGTGGTTCGCCACTTCCGGTATCATCTGGACATCGGACCCGGCCTTCGAAAGGATAAGCTGGTTGACCCGCTCCATATCGGCCTTGGTCAGATCGACCAACGGCTTGACGGATGCCAGTTTGTTTTTGCTTTCTTCAAGCGGTATGACCACGCCCAACGACCCGGACTCCTGTTCACTCGTTACGATTGACAATAGAAAGGGGCGATTGAAGCGGCAAGAGGTGAAATGTCGCGCAGCACAGAATTGAAAGGGATTTGATCGTAAATGCATGAACTTATCCGTGCCAATGACCCCGTCTTGCTCTCGTATGCGCAAAGCCTTCTAAAGGATGCGGGAATTCACTGTTTCGTGGCCGATCAGGGCATGAGCATCCTCGAAGGCTCCCTCGGCATGCTGCCGCGGCGGTTGCTTGTTGATGACGACGATGCCGATCGGGCCCGCCGTATCCTGACCGATGCCGGCCTGGCTGACGAATTGCGCATCGTGAAATGATGCGGCTATGACCGGGGTTTTCGACACGATCGATGCCTTCCACCGCGGCGGCTTTCACGTCGTCCAGCCGAGGGGCAGGGGGCATCGCTCCGGGATGGATGCCATGCTGCTGGCCGCGCTGGTCTGCGATGACCGCGCGATCAAAGTCGCGGATCTCGGCGCCGGCGCGGGTGCGGCCGGGCTTGCCGTCGCCTCCCGGCTGCCGAAGGCCGAGGTCGTGCTTTTCGAGCGTTCGGAGGAAATGGCCGACTATGCGCGGCGGAGTATTGCCTTGCCGGAGAATGCCCATATGACAGACCGGGTCTCGGTCGTCGAGGCGGATGTGACCTTGACGGCAAAGGCACGAAACGAAGCGGGCCTGACCGACGAGATTTTTCACCACGTCATCATGAATCCGCCGTTCAACGATGCCGGTGACCGCCGGACGCCGGATGCCCTGAAAGCCGAAGCGCATGCGATGACTGACGGTCTTTTCGAAAGCTGGATACGCACGGCGGGCGCGATCATGGTGCCCGGCGGGCAGCTGTCACTCATCGCCCGCCCCGAATCGATCGCGGAGGTCATCGCAGCCTGCGGCAGACGTTTCGGCGGTATCGAAATTACCGCCATTCACCCGCGCGAGGGCGAGAATGCCGTACGCATTCTGGTGACGGCGATCAAAGGATCGCGCGCGCGGCTTTCGCTGCGCGCGCCATTCATCATGCACGAAGAGGGTACGCATAAATTCTCCCCCTTCGTGGACGATCTGAATAATGGCCGTGCGGCCTATCCAAGGCTCAGCCGGTCACGAAATCGAACAGCAGCTTGATGTTCAGCCCGGCGATGATGACGGCAATCGCATAGGCGATGCCGCTCAGCCAGCGCGGCGCCACGAGCGCGCCCATCTTCGCCTTGCTGGCGGTGAACATCACCAGCGGGAAAACCGCAAAGGAAAGCTGCAGGCTGAGCACGACCTGCGTCAGGATCAGGAGATGCGCAGTCCCCTCGTTGCCGTACCAGATCGTCACGAAGGCGGCCGGAACGATGGCGATCGCGCGGGTGATCAGACGGCGCACCCATGGCTGGAGCTTGATCCTCAGAAAACCTTCCATGACGATCTGGCCCGCAAGCGTCGCTGTCACGGTCGAATTCAGGCCGCAGCAGAGCAGCGCGATACCGAAAAGCGTCGGTGCGATCGCGAGGCCGAGCAGCGGCGACAGCAGCGAATGCGCCTCGCCGAGCTCGACGATATCCGTCCGGCCGCTGGCGTTGAACGCGGCGGCCGCCAGGATCAGGATCGAGGCATTGATCAGCAGCGCAAAGCACAGCGCGAAGGTGGAGTCGATCGTCGCATAGGTGAGCGCTTCCCGCTTTTCCGGCAGGGTGTGGCCGTAGGCGCGCGTCTGCACGATGCCTGAATGCAGATAGAGATTGTGCGGCATGACGGTCGCGCCGAGAATGCCGAGCGCCAGATAGAGCATTTCCGGATTGCTGACGATCTCGGTCGTCGGGAAGAAGCCCCTCACGACAGCGCCCCACTCAGGATCGGCCAGGAAGATCTGCACGCCGAAACATAGCGCAATGACGCCGAGAAGCGTGATGATGAAGGCTTCGATCCAGCGGAAGCCGAGCCTTTGCAGATAGAGAATGAGAAAGACGTCGAGTGCCGTGATCAAGACGCCGAGTTCCAGCGGAACGCCGAAGATCAGGTTGAGGCCAATGGCCGTGCCGATCACCTCGGCGATGTCAGTCGCGATGATGGCGATTTCCGCAAACGCCCAGAGCGGCACGGAAATAAATTTCGGATAGGCGTCCCGGCAGGCCTGCGCCAAATCGCGGCCCGAGGCGATGGCAAGGCGGGCGCAGAGCGATTGCAGCACGATCGCCATCAGGTTGGAGAGCAGCGCGACTGTCAGCAGGGCATAGCCGAACTTTGAGCCGCCAGCGAGAGAGGTCGCCCAGTTGCCCGGATCCATATAGCCGACCGCGACCATGTAACCGGGGCCCGCAAAGGCGGCGATCCGCCGGAGTTTCGATCCCGGGCGACCCGTGCCGACGGTGCGGTAGACATCGGAAAGCGAAGCCTCCTCTCGATCGTACCGCCAGCCGCTTTTTGCACTCCGGTTTAAAGCATCCATTTGTTATCCGCCTGTTCGATCATTGCCCGCACTATGCCCGATTAGAATGATAATGCAAGTCATTCGCAACAAGAAAACCGGCTGTCGCAGTTTCTGGAACGCGGCCATTGCGTTTACCGTTCCATTGCATACATGGATTGCGACGCTGAAAGCGAAGAAGGATTTGAGATGCGCGGATTTTTGAGAGGACTGGTACCGAAGCGTTTCCGCAAGGAAGGGATCGTCATCCCGGTTGTCAGGCTTCAAGGCGTCATCATGAGCGGCGGCAACCAGTTCCGCCCCACGCTCAACCTCGCTGCTGTTGCGCCGGTCCTGGAGAAAGCCTTTTCCGTGAAGGACGCGCCGGCTGTTGCGATCGCCATCAATTCGCCGGGTGGTTCGCCGGTCCAGTCGCGGCTTATCTTTACGCGTATTCGCGAGCTTGCCCGCGAGAAGCAGAAGAAGGTCCTTGTCTTCGTCGAGGATGTAGCAGCGTCGGGCGGCTACATGATCGCGCTCGCCGGCGATGAGATCATCGCCGACGCGACCTCGATCGTCGGCTCGATCGGTGTCGTTTCCGGCGGCTTCGGCTTTCCCGAGCTCTTGAAAAAGATCGGCATCGAGCGCCGCGTCTATACGGCCGGTGAGAACAAGGTTATTCTCGATCCCTTCCAGCCCGAGAAGGAAAAGGACATCGAGTATCTGAAGAGCCTTCAGCTCGAGATCCATCAGGTATTCATCGCCATGGTGCGCGAGCGCCGCGCCGGCAAGCTCAGCGATGACGAGACTGTCTTCTCCGGCCTTTTCTGGAGCGGCACGCGCGGGCTTGAACTCGGCCTCGTCGACAGCCTGGGCGATATGCGCCAGGAGCTGAAAAAGCGGTACGGCCAGAAGGCCAGACTGCAGCTCGTCACCGCCGCTCGCAGCCTCTTCGGGCGGAGGATACCGGGTGTCTCGCCTGTCTCGCTGGAAAGTGCTGCATCAAGTCTCGCGGCAGGCCTTGTCGAAGCGGCGGAAGAAAAGGCAATGTGGAGCCGCTACGGGCTTTGAGAGGAGAAGAAGAGGGGAGATGGCGCAGCTTATAACAATCATAATCCTGGTCGGTGCGGCGTGGTGGCTCTACCGCCGCTTCGTCTCCGATGCCAAGCGCCTGCAGGAAAAATCCCGCCGTGCCGAGAAGGAGCGCCAGACCGGCGCGGTTGGCACGCTTGTCAAGGACCCGGCGACCGGCGAGTACCGTGTCAAGCGGGATGATGAGTAGAAGATTTACGTCTGCCTTCCCTCATGATATACATT
>NZ_JBNDHT010000057.1:0-37565 GCF_056755115.1 Rhizobium sp. SVR5-2C
GCGCCGAACCGCTGGTCAGCGGCCGGGAGGGGCTTGCGACACTTCGCGTCATCGAGGCGATCAAGTCATCGGCCCGATCGGGTCAGACGATCCGCTTGAGCGACGCTGACATGCGACGAGGTCACTGACATGATCAGTGGAACCACGCAGTTGATCGCTCATCTCGGCTATCCAACGGAGTCATTCAAGGCGCCGCTGATCTACAACCCTTATTTCGAAAAGAGGGGGATCGACGCGGTCGTCGTGCCGATGGGCTGCAGGCATGAAGACTATCCTTCCTTCCTCAAGCTCGTCTTCCGGCTTTCGAATATCCGCGGCGCTCTGATCACCATGCCGCACAAGATCACGACGATGAGCCTGCTCGATGAGGTTTCGACCAACGCCAGAGTGGCAGGCTCCTGCAATGCGGTCAAACTTGGAGCCGACGGCAGACTGGTCGGGGACATGTTCGACGGCGAAGGCTTCGTTCGAGGTCTCCTGCGCAAGGGGCAACAGGTAACGGGAGCGGACGTGCTCGTCGTGGGTGCTGGCGGCGTCGGATCTGCTATCGCCGCCTCGTTGGCCGGTGCAGGCGTGCGCCGGATTGCGCTTCATGACGACAACAAGGCGACATTGAAGGGGCTTCGAAACCGTCTCAACACATACTATCCCGCAACCGACGTGGCGATCGGTTCGACAGATCCCGCCGGCTTCGACATCGTCGTCAACGCGACACCTCTCGGGATGCGGAAAGATGACCCGTTGCCACTGGATGTCGCGCGCCTGTCCTCCACCACGTTCGTGGGCGAAGTGGTCATGAAGGAAGAGATTACGCCGCTCCTTGCTGCGGCGCGCGCTCGAGGCTGCGCGTTCCAGGTTGGAACAGACATGTTGTTCGAACAAATACCAGCGTATCTGGAATTCTTTGGCTTCCCGACGACCACTGCGGACGATCTGCGCTCGATTGCTCTGTTCCCCTGAAGGGCGGTTGGCCGAAACGATCGAAAGATCCATATCTCCCTGACGGGATGTGTCCGGCGCGGGGCCGATCGGCTCGTTCAGTGTCTTGCTATTGAGTGCTTCTGACCGAGGCCATCCGCGGCGGTTGCGGGCCGACATCGGTCTTCATGGACCGAAACCCAATCGCCCCTGCCCGCAACAAGCCCCCACAGTTCCAACACACAGAGTCAGCCGGCGCCTGCCCCGCAAGCCAGCGCACTTGACGTTATATTTCTGGAAATATAACGATGCATTTGTTGCAACACAACGCCAGCCCAGTCATGGGAGAGTTTCGAAGAGAGATGCGCGATGTCCGGTCTTGGTCTGAATGTTCCACGTGCGGTTTCGCTCCGCCAGCAAGTCACCGACAGCCTGCGTGCCTCCATCATTTCGGGGACTCTTCCTCCTGGACAGAAGCTGATCGAAAGGGAAATCTGCGAAGAAATGCGGATTAGCCGGACGGTGCTGCGTGAAGCCCTCCAGCATCTGGAAGCGGAGGGAATGATCGTCAATGTGCCGCCCAGGGGCCGATCGGTGGTGGCCATTACGCCGAAAGAAATCCGTGAGATCCTGTCCGTTCGACGCGCGATCGAAGCCCTACTGATTAGCGATTTTAGAAGAAACGCCAGCGAAAGTCAGGTCGTCGAACTGCGCAGACGGCTTGACGACCTCGAAACGGCTAACGAAGACGAGACAATGGCGATCGAGGATCAGATCTCGACGCTGATCATGGACGTGAGCGGCAACCGGACGGCGTCTGATATGTTAGCGCAGCTCAACAATCGCATCGTCCTATCGCGCCGCCTGTCCCGGTCGGACCCCATGGCGGGCGCCAAGAGACAGGCCGAACTGAGAGCCTTTCTCGCTGCGGTCGACGAAAGCAAGAGTGGTGTTGGAGGTGCCAAGCGGGCATCACGATAGAGGCACTGGGCTCCGGTCCTCCGAAGCCCGTGTCTATTTCCTCAGTCGATATGGACGCCGCCGATGTTTGCCACGGCGCGGCGTGTCATAAGCTCTGCCAGGTGCGCACGATATTCGCCGGATGCATGCATGTCGCCCATCATGTCAGCAGGGTCGAGATGCAGCCCGTCCAGAACGCCCGGCTCCAGCCGCCCGCTCAGTGCCTCCTCGGCTTCGGTCCAACGAAAGACGCCGGAACTGCCAGCTCCGGTAATCGCGACGCGCACAGAACCGTCGCGAAGCTTCGAAACGAACGATGCGGCCAGCGAATAGCGTGACGCAGGATTGCGGAATTTCGCATATCCGGCGATCTCTGGAATCTTGAATTCCAGCCGCACGAGAATTTCACCTTCCTCCAACGCCGTCGTATAAAGGCCGGCAAAATAGTCGTCGGAAGATATCGCCCGGCGATCCGTATGGATTGTCGCATCGAGACTGAGAACAGCCGATGGGTAATCTGCTGCCGGGTCATTGTTGGCGACCGAGCCGCCGATCGTTCCAACATGCCGTACCTGCACGTCGCCGATCGAGCCCGCAAGTCCGCACAACGCTGGTATCGCCGCCGCTATCTCACCGGAGCCCACGACCGTCGCGTGCGTCGTTGCCGCGCCAATGACGATCCTGTCGGCCGCGACAGAGAGACCGGAGAGCTCCGGAATACGACGGACATCGATGAGGTTTGCAGGCGCGGCCAGACGCCCCTTCATGGCTGGGATGAGAGTGTGGCCGCCGGAAAGGTAGGCCGGCTCGTCACTGCTTGCGAAAATCTCCGCAGCCTCGGCCAATGTCTTCGGGCGATGATATTTGGTCTCGTACATGTACATGGAGCGCTCCGTCCTTTGGCTTACTCAGCGGCTATGGCGTGCTCATCACGATATTTTTCGGCAGCCTGCAGGACGGCTTCGACGATGTTGTGATAGCCGGTGCAGCGGCAAAGATTGCCTTCGAGTTCGTGACGGATGGTATGTTCATCAAGAACACCGGCGTGACGGTCGATCATATTGACCGACGCCATGATCATGCCCGGCGTACAGAAACCACACTGGAGGCCGTGACATTCATGAAATGCAGTTTGGACGTCGTGCAGCTTGTCACCTTTCGCAAGGCCTTCCACCGTCGTCAGTGAGCTGCCATCGGCAGCGGCAGCGAGGATGGTGCAGGACTTTACCGCGCGACCATCGAGAATGACGGTGCAGGCGCCGCACTGCGTCGTATCGCAACCTACGTGCGTCCCGGTCAGTCCGAGATGGTCGCGAATGAGGTGAACGAGCAGCGTGCGGTCTTCCACGGTCTTGGTCTGCTCGGTGCCGTTGACGGTCAGGGTAACGGTGGACATGATCTTCTACCTTATTCTTTTAGCGGAGAACGGCCGCTGCGATCACCACCACGGCAACCGCGGCAGCGACGATGATCCATAGTTTCGCCGGGTTCATGGCAGGCGATGCGGCAGCGGATGCCGGACGCGGAGACGGTGCTGCCGTAACTGACGCCACTGAAGGCGCAACCGGCGGCACGGGTGCCGGATCCGACGCGGTGCTTGCGGTTGCTCGCGGCTCGGAGATACGGTCGGCGAGGCTCTTGAAGAACTCATCGGCGAGTTTCTTTGCCGTCGAGTCGATCAGCCGCGCGCCGAGCTGTGCAAGCTTGCCGCCGACCTGGGCATTCGCCACATAGGTCAGGATCGTCTCATTGCCGTCTTCGGCAAGGTTCACATCGGCGCCGCCTTTTGCGAAGCCCGCGACGCCGCCCTTTCCTTCGCCTGAGATCGTGTAGCTTGCCGGCGCCTCGATGTTGCTAAGCTTTACCGCGCCTTCAAACGTCGCCTTGATCGGACCGATCTTCGTCGTCACCCGCGCGATGAAGCCCTCCGCCGGACTGCCCTGCAGGCTTTCGCAGCCCGGGAGGCACGCCTTCAACACCTCCGGATCGTTGATCATCTTCCACACGTTTTCGCGAGAAGCCTTGATCCTGTATTCGCCCTTCAAATCCATCAGAAACCTCCCGGTGAATGCATCGGCCGCTCAGCGGTTGCTGGTCACGGTGTTGTAGTAGGCGAGGTCCAGATACTTGGACGGGTCTGTCAGCGTCGTCCCGCCCTTTCCGAAGCGTGAACGCAGCTCCAGAACCCGCGTCATGCCATCCGCCAGGATCTTGGCATCCGGAGTCAGCCCAGAACGCGGCGAGAGCACGCTCGTCATGACCGATTGCAAGGCCGCCGGTTGAATCTCCGGCATCTTTTCCTGGAGGATACGTTCGGCCTGCGAGCGGTTCAGCGGGTCGAGCGTCCAGGCCAGACCCTTGAGGTACGCGCGGATGAAAGCCTTCACCGTCTCCGGGTTCTGCTCTGCCCAAGGGCGACGTGCGGCGACGGCACCACCCTGGTAGCTGTCGAAAATCTCCGTCGAAAGGCCAAGTACGTTGAAGCCGGACTTCCGCGCAATGCTGGTAAAAGGCTCGATGGTCAAGGTCGCGGCATGCTCGCCTGACTTCACGGACTGCCACCGCTGCGGTGTTGCGCCAACGGGAACGTAGGTGACATCGTCAGGCTTCAAACCACCCCGCGCAAACATCTCATAGAGCACGAAGGCAAAGCCGGTCGACAGCGCATCGAGCGCGATGCTGCGTCCCTTGAGATCCGAATAAGTCGTCACATCCGGAGCGGCAACGATGGCAAGCTCCAGCTGCGTCGCCCCCATGATCGTCACATAGTTGGGATTGACCGCAGCGCCTGCCGGCCCCTGCCCTTCTCCATAGGCGACGATGTTGTCGAATGCCGTGAAGATGATGTCAAACTCGCCAGCGGCAGTCCTTTCGGCCTGAGCAATGGAATTCGGCGTCAGCGTCAGCTCGATCGAAAGACCCTCCGCTTCAAAGAAGCCGTTTTCGCTTGCCGCGAAAACCGGGAGATTGGGAGCGCCGGGGAAAGCAATGACGCGAACCGTTTGCTTATGGGTCATGGACGAAGTTCTCCTGAGTTATCGTGCACCGGCCTGATGAATGGCCTTCCAGACGGTGAAGGGCGTGAGCGGCATCGGCAATTGCGTGACGCCGTAGTCTTTCAGCGCATCGATGACGGCGTTGGTTACGGTAACGAGTGCCGGCGTCGTGCCGCCTTCGCCGCCCGCTTTGACGCCGAGCGGATTTGTTGGCGAGATCACTTCGGCGATCTCGCAGTTGAAAGACGGCAGGTTGTCGAAGCGCGGCATGCCGTAGTCCATCAACGAGCCGGCAAGCGGCTGACCCGTCGTCTCGTCGATGGCGCATAGTTCCCACATGGCCTGGCCGACACCCTGCGCAATACCGCCATGGGTTTGCCCGTGAACGATGAGCGGATTGATGCAGCGCCCCACATCGTCAATGGTCGAATAGGCGGTGATCTGCACGTGCCCTGTCTCGGGATCAACCTCGACCTCGCAGATTGCAGCCCCATTCGGGAACACGGGCGTGTGCATTTCATTGTCACGCGCAACCCGCAGGGGTCCGTCGGCCTCGCGGGTGCGGAGCGAGAGCTCGAAAATATCGATCGCTTCATTGCTGCCCCGCAGCTTGAAGTAACCACTCTCGAAGTCGATCGAGTCAACATCTACGCCATACAGGGAGGCAGTGCGGCGGCGTCCTTCGGCCAGAAGATCGGCAGACGCCATCGCCATCACCGTACCGGCGTGACGCATCGAGCGTCCCGAATGCGAGCCGCCGCCGACACTCACGATGTCGGTATCTCCCAGGACGATCCAGACCTTTTCGACCGGCACCTGGAGCATGTCGGCCACAACCTGGGCAAAGCTGGTTTCATGCCCCTGCCCGCTCGGCTGCGTTCCGATCACAACTTCGATTGTTCCGTCGTCCTTGACCTCGATCTCGGCGCGTTCCTTGGGCGAACCAATCGAGGACTCGACGTAGTTGGCAAATCCGCGGCCTAGCAATTTGCCACGCGTCGCCGCATCCTGCTGACGCTTCTCGAAGCCGTTCCAATCGGCAAGCTCGAGAGCCCTATTCATGTTCTTTTCGTATTCGCCGCTGTCGTAGATGGAGCCCACCGCATTGGTGTAGGGCATCTGCTCCGGCTGAACCAGATTCCTGCGGCGCAGCTCGAGCGGATCGAAACCGAGCTCGCGAGCCGCGATTTCCACGAGACGCTCGATAGCGTAAGTGACTTCCGGGCGCCCGGAACTACGATACGCCTGCGTGCACATCGTATTGGTGAAGACTGCGCGCGCGCGCAGCGCTGCAACTGGTATGTCGTAGGAGCCGGTAATCAGGCCCGAGCCTTTGCTGAGCGGCGAAAGCGAGACGCAGCGCATACCAACATTGCTAAGGTTATCGGCCCGCAGCGCCAGGAATTTTCCTTCCTTGCTCAAAGCAAGCTCGACTTTGGTCACCAGATCGCGGCCCTGATAGTCGGTCAGGAACGCTTCCGAACGTGTTGCCGTGAACTTGACGGGCCGACCGACCTTCTTCGAGGCCCACAGAACGAGGCCGAACTCGACGTAGGCACGGTTGCGGGCGCCGAAGTTGCCGCCGACATCAAAGGACAGCACCCGGAGATTCTTGGGTTCGATGCCTAGAACCTTGGCAAGCTCCCCCTTCTGACGCACTGCTCCGCCGCTTCCGGCATAAAGGGTATAGCGACCCGTCTCGGCGTCGAAGTTGGCAACCGCGGCGCGCGGCTCGATCGTCACCGCGGTCACACGGTCGATATGGAAATCAGCGCGGATCACGTGATCTGCCTTGGCGAAGGCAGCATCGGTTCCGGCCCAGTCACCGAATTTCGACTCGATGAAGACATTGTTCGGGACTTCATCCCAGACAGCCGGAGCTCCCGGTTCAGCAGCCGCAGCCGTGTTTGTCACGTGCGGCAGTTCCTCATAATCGACAAGGACCTTTTCGGCGGCGTCGGCTGCTTGCGCCGCGGTTTCGGCCACCACCATGGCAACGGCCTCGCCGACATGACGCGCCCGGTCAGCCGGCAGTAGGTAATGCGGTCCGATAAACGGTTTGCCGCCATCTGGCGCCGTCAACTTCATATCGAATTTTGTGGACGGCACGGGGCTGTGAGGGAGCGGCTCAAGCTTGTCGTCGAGAACATCCTGCCCCGTCAGCACGGCAAGAACACCAGGACTGGACAGCGCTTCGCTCGGATCAATCGACCTGATACGCGCATGAGGATACGGTGACCGCACCATCGCCGCATAGGTCTGGCCCGGAAAGTTGAAGTCGTCGGAGAACCGGCCCTTGCCGGTGATCAGGCGTCCATCTTCCTTGCGCGGAATGGGCTTGCCCACATGCCGGAAGAAAGCTTCTTCGACAAGCTTCATTTCAGGCGAGAGAGCGGGGTAACTGATCATTTCCCGCGCGGATTGCTCCGGCGTTTCAACGCGTTTTTGAGTTGGGTTGGCCATTCAGAACTCTCATCCTCCGCGACTTGCGGCACGCCGTTGCTATCAGGCAGTACGCTGTTGCTTCTCGTCATAATGTATGACAGTATGGCGATGTTAATGCAATCGAAAAAGACGGGCGTTTTTAAACATCTTGTTTCGCGATCCGGCCTATGTGCGATTGTGAATGATCGAAAATCAGCGGGAGGCGGCCTCTCTTCGGCCGCGGAAACGCATTTGGGAGCACCATTTTTATGAGGATAAAAGAGCAGAATGCTCCGCAGGATCTCCAGGAGCACCTCGCCCGGCTTGAGGCGAATGGATTGTTGACCAAAATCCAGGTGCCGATCGACAAGGATGCGGAGCTTCATCCGCTTGCGCGCTGGCAATTCCAGGGGGGCCTGCCTGACGATCAGCGCCGCGGTTTTCTGTTTACCGATGTTCACGGAGCAAAAGGCGAGAAATACGACATCCCCGTAGCTGTCGGCGTGCTTGCGGCTTCGCCCGCCATCTACGCCGCCGGCCTTGGCGTCGAGGAGGATGAGATCGGCGATGTATGGGTTCGCGCCATGGAGAACCCGATCGACCCAGTGATGGTCAATGAGGCGCCATGCCAAGAAGTCGTCATCACCGGCGATGCATTGAAGGCTGAAGGCGGTGGCCTTGGCAGCTTGCCTGTTCCGGTTTCCACGCCGGGCTTCGACAGTGCCCCCTATTTCACGGCAACGCTCTGCGTAACCCGCGATCCCGAGAACGGCATTCGCAACATGGGAACCTACCGCGCCGCACTTAAGGCTGAAGATCGCCTTGGCGTACGCATGGCAAGCCGCCTCAGCGGCGCCGGCGGATACCAGCATTGGCTCAAATACCAGAAGCGCGGTGAGCCGATGCCCTGCGCGATCGTGATCGGCTGCGCCCCGGCGGTTCTTTTCACCGGCCCACAGAAATTGCCGATCGATCAGGACGAACTTGGCGTCGCAGGCGGATTGACCGGCAAGCCCATCAGGATCGTCAAATGCAAAACGATTGACCTTGAAGTGCCGGCCGATGCCGAGATTGTCATCGAAGGACTGGTCGATACCGAACTGCTGGAACCGGAAGGCCCGTTCGGGGAAAGCCATGGACACGTAGCCCTTGAAGACTTCAACATGTCGATGCGCGTCACGGCAATCACCCGCAAGCGCAAGCCGGTGCTTGTATCGATCGTCAGCCAGGTCACACCGAGCGAGTCGAGCGTACTCAAGCGCGTTGCCTACGAGCCTCTCTTCTACAACCATCTAAAGAAGGTCCTGAACGTCAAGGGAATCAAGCGCGTCGTCATGCACGAACCGCTGACCAATATCCGGAAGGTCATCTTCCTGGAATTCGACCGCTCGGCTCCGCAATCGGAAATCTGGCGTGGCCTCCAGGGTGCCGCGAACCTGCAGGCTCAGTGCGGAAAGATCGTCATCGCAGTTTCTGATGACATCGATGCGCGCAATGCCGACGCCGTATTCTGGTCACTCGCTTATCGCGCCAACATGATCGATGATGTGCATGTCAGTCCCTATCGTTCGGGCGGGCATGGTCCAAAATCGGGCTCGAAACGCGCCGAAGGCACCCTCTTGATCGACGCGACGCTCAAGGCGCCGATGCCGCCGCTTGCCCTGCCGGCAGAGCCCTACATGACACGTGCGCGAAAGATCTGGGAAGATCTGCAGCTCCCGCGTCTTTCGCCGCAGCCGCCATGGCATGGCTATTCGCTTGGCGACTGGAGCGATCTCTGGACCGGGTTTGCTGATTCGGCAGTCACGGGGGACTGGCGGGCGACCGGCGAGAATACGTTTTCACGCCGCCGGCCCGGCATCAAACCGGAAACTCCCGTTCGCGACATAGAGAAAAAGGACTGAGCTGCCACCGCGCAAATAGACCCCCGACGCCGGCACGATTCCGGCGCCGGGGGGCATCCACAGGCTCCCTTGACGAGGACTCGCTAATGCGCGCAATAAAGATCTTTGAACGATGTCTGTCTGTGTGACAGTCATGTAATGTGGCACTATGAAGAGGCCTTAGCGGGGAAATCATGAATAATCGGGAAATCGAGCTCTTTGCACCCCTCAAGCAGGAGTCCGCACCCCTGCGTAACAAGATCATCCAGTCTTTGCGGCGGGCGATCGAAACCGGCCATCTGGAGCCCGGTGCCCGCCTGGTCGAGAAAGATCTTTGCCAGCAACTGAATGTCAGCCGCACGTCTCTTCGCGAAGCGCTGCGCCAGCTGCAAGCCGAAGGAATATTGACCGAACTCAACAATCGCGGGCTCGCGGTCGTCACGGTTACGGCGGAAGATGCCGGAAATATCTACCGCATCCGCGGCGTATTGGAGCCTTTGATCATCGAGCAATTCATTGAAAACGCGCCTGACGCCGAGGTGGCGGCCCTCACACGCCACAGCAAGCGGCTGAAGGAGGCTTACAAGACTGGAACCGCCGAAGAGATCGTTGCCGCGAAGCGCGACTTCTACGATCTCATATGCTCCGGGGCTCGCAATCCGATCGCTTTCGACCTGCTGAAAAAGCTGACTCTTCTGACGTCCCCACTTCGCCGCCTGTCCGTCGTGCGTCCGGAGCGGCGGCTTCAGAGTATCAAGGAAATCGAGCAGATCGTCGACGCAATCGGCAAGCGCGACAAGCAGGCTGCCCATGTGGCCGCCGAAACCCATGTCGCGAATTCGGCGCGCTCGGCTCTCCACCGGAATGAACCTACAGAACTCATCCAAGCTTAAAGAAAGTTCCAGATCGCATGCGACGCCTCATCATAGCAATAACCGGAGCCTCTGGCATCATCTATGGCGTGCGCGCCCTGCAGCTCCTGAAGGACGTTGCCGATGTGGAGACGCATGCGATCATCTCGCCGTCTGCTTTGCGGACGGCTGCTGATGAAATCGACATGCCGGCGGAGGAAATCCGGGGCCTCGCGGACAAGCTCTACAACTACCGGGACATCGGCGCCGCCGTGTCCTCGGGTTCCTTCCGCACTGCAGGCATGCTCGTGGCGCCCTGCTCCATCAAGACGCTCAGCGGAATTGCCAACTGCTATAACGACGAGCTGATCGTGCGGGCCGCCGATGTCTGCCTCAAGGAGCGCCGCCGGGTCGTGCTGCTGTTGCGGGAGACACCGCTGCATGCCGGTCATATTGCATTGATGGACCAGGCGACACGCAACGGTGCGATCATCATGCCGCCTGTTCCAGCCTTCTACAGCAAACCGCAGACGATCGATGACATCGTGACCCAGACAGTCGGTCGCGCACTCGATCTATTCGATATCCACCTTCCCCTCGTCAAACGGTGGAAGGAAGAAACGGACGTTTCCAACTAGGAGCCGTCAGCTGCGGCAATCCTTTGGACTAGGGCCGATGCCCGCTCGCCGATAACTCCATCGCCATGGTGAGCCACGATGGCGATCATGTTGGCCGCCGCGGTCCCTCCAGCGGCTGCAGCCAAATGGCGCCCCTGGCTCTCCAAGAGCGCAAGTTCGATACGTTCGGCTGAGAGCTCCGCGCTCTTGATGGCATTGCGCAGCGCATCGGTCGTCTCGTTAGGAGCCGGCGACGGCCCTTCCTTCAACCGCCTCCTTATGACGCGCAGCGGCGAGACGATCTCTCTTTGCCATCCGCCGATGGCCCCGATGATTTCGGCGATATCCGATGCCGAAAGCGCGATCCCTCGATCTCCGAGCCACGCAGCATAGAGAAGCAGCGGCACGTCGACGTCATCTTCATCCTGCAGCGCAAGACAAGCTTCAGCGACGCCCGGCCTGCCATAGAGGCTGACGGCAAAATCCCACAAAGCCTGCTCGCGCGCCGTATTCATCCAAAAGATCTCCCAATGAAGATCGCCGGAGGCAGAACCCCCGGCGACAAGATGAGCCTTGAAAGCCGAATATCAGGGAGCGTCCTGCCCGGCGATTTCACTTTGCCAGGGTGCAACGTATCGCTCGAGCAAGCCTACCAGCTCCGACAGCACGACCGCAATCACCATGATCAGAACGATCGGCACGAACATCTCAGCCGTCCGGAAGCCGTTGGCCGAGGTGATGATGATGCCGCCAAGACCGGAGATGGCCGTCTGGAATTCGGCGATTACGATACCGATGACGGCCTTGCCGATCCCGAGCCGCAGGCCCGCCATGATATAAGGGATCGTTGCCGGCAGAATGATGCCTCGCATGATCTGCGCCTGAGGAGCACAGAAGGCCGTCCCGACCTCGATCAGCGTCTTTGGCACGGCTTTCACACCGAACCACGTATTCAGGCAGATAGGGAAGAAGGAAAGTAGAAAGACGATAACGGCCTTGACCATGAAGCCAAGACCGAACCAGAGGATCATCAGCGGCACGAGAGCAATCAGCGGCGTCGCATAGCCAGCGGTCACATAGATGCCGAAGCCGGCTTCCAGAACGCGGTACCGGCCAAGCAGCAATCCGACAGGAATACCGATCACGGCGGCCGCGAGGTAGCCTGCGACGAACGGCTTGCTGCTATCGAAGAGTGCGGTAAGAAGCCGGCCGTCGGCGGTCATCTCCTTCGCGGCAACCAGGATAGCGCTCGGATAGGTGCCAAGAAGCGGGTTTGCGCTGCGGCCGAAGTATTCCCAAATAGCCAAGGCGATAATCACGGAAATCGTCGTGATCATCCAGTTCGGCATCGTCCAACGGCTGCTTACGCCTTCGGCCTGTTTCGAGGAAAACACCCTGTCCGTCTGCGTGGTTGTAGACATGATCTTACTCCTCAAGCTGCCTTGCGTTCGTGATCGTGGAGTGCTTCCCAGATCATCGTGCGCTTCTTCGAATATTCTGCTGATGTGCGTACGGCGCGCATGTCCTGACGGTCGCGGCCGATCTCGATCGGGACGATCTCGCCGATCGTTCCCTTCTGCATCACGATGACGCGGTCCGCCAGCATGACGGCCTCATCGAGATCATGCGTGACGATGATAATCGTCTTTCCGGTTTTGCCGTGGATCGACAAAAGCTCTCCATGCAGCGTCTCGCGCGTCTGGGAATCCAGCGCCCCAAACGGCTCGTCCATGAGGAGGACCTCCGGGTCGATCGCAAGCGCGCGGGCAATACCGGCGCGCTGTTTCATACCACCGGAGAGTTGGTGCGGCCTGAGCTTTGCCGCGTGATTGAGACCAACAAGGTCGAGATAGTGGCTGGATTTCTTCGAGAGTTCCGGCTCCTTGACGCCTTTCATCTCGAGACCGTAACCGACATTGCTGAGCGTGTTCCTCCAAGGAAGGAGCTCTGCATGCTGAAAGACCATGCCTCGATCATGACCACAGCCCGCGACCGGGCGCCCGGCCACGCGAACCTGACCGGCCGTGGATGTCTCGAGGCCCATGATGATGCGCAGACAGGTCGTCTTGCCGCAACCGCTGGGGCCAATCAGTGCAATCACCTCGCCTTTCTCGACATCGAACGAAACACCATCCAACGCGCGTGCGAACTGGACACCCGATCGTGTGCCAAAAGACTTGACGATATTCTGCACCTCAAGATGAGCCATGCAGAGTCCTCCTCGAATTGAACAAGCTTATTTCTTCTGAACTGCCGCCAAGGCTTCCTGGCGAACACTTTCGTCAACGAATTTGCTGACATCGGCCTTCTGCTTCAGCGCACCAAGGCGAACCATCTGGTCGTCAGTCCACTGCAGATTTTCCATGGGAATCGCGAGATCGGTGGCGACGGCCTTATATTTGATCGCCTCATCATAGATGAACTCGGCCGTCTTGTCGTCGTCCGGCAGGTGCGCGACCTTGCGCGCTAGGGCGATCATGGCGTCCTTGTTGTTGACGGCATAGGTCAGCCCTTCCATTTCGGCGGCCAGGAAATTCACCATGTCGGCACGGCGCTCGGCAATCTTGGCGCCCGTCGTCATGATGCAGACCTTGACGAATTTCGGCGTCACTTCCGCACCGGCAAGGAGCGGCTTTACCTTGAGTGTATCGGCGCTGACGGCGAACTCGCTCGAGCTTGCGGCAGCGGCAACGACGCCGGAGCTGATGGCGCGCACGCGATCGGCGCTGCCTCCAGCATTGGCGTAGGTCACGTCGGTAACGCCGGCCGCTTCCAGAGCGAGCTGACCGAAGAGCGCAGGCAGCGAACCCGGTGCCGAAACGCCGATCGACTTGCCCTTGAGGTCGGCCGCCGAATTGACATCTTGCGCGGCGAAGACCGTGTAGGTCATTCCCGGCCAGTTGCAGCCGATGATCTTGATGTCGGCATTCTGATGCATGGCCGCGAAAGCAACGACCGGGCTTGCTTCGAAGCTGTCGAGCTCGCCTGCAATCAGCGCCTTCAGCGCCGTCGGACCGCCGGTGAATTCCACCATGTCGATGTTGAGATTATGCTTCTGGCCGAAGCCACCTTCGGCTGCCTGGAACAGGAACCCGGAATCGCCCTTTGCTTCGACGATACCGTGCTTCCAAGCCTCCTGAGCTTGCGCCGGCGTCATGGCAAACACTGCCGCCAAGCTTCCTGCGATCGCCCACAACCGGCTACGCACTGTCATTTTCGAAACCATCATTGACCTCCTCCCGAAAGGTATTGACTGAGTTTACCCCCTTGGGGGCGAGACCACATATGCAAGACTGTCGAATGTAATCTTGTCATAGTGTATGTTTGCCATACAATCATAACTGTGCCATAAGTCAAGTCGTTAAGCGGCCTGCATCGGACGGCGCTGTATTTGCTGGTTATTTGGGAGCGAGTTTATGACTGAGAGAATCTGGGATAAGTTCTTGACCGAGCGGGATAAACGCGTGTTTGAGCTCGCAGGGTACGGCGCCAGGCAGGGCTTCGGAAAACGTCCGGCATTGCTGGTGATTGACGTGAATTATGCGTTCTGCGGCGATCGCCGCGAGCCTGTTTTGGAGTCGATCAAGAAATGGCGGCAGTCCGGTGGCGAAGCCGCTTGGGATGCCCTGCCGATCATCCGCAGGCTCATCGACACCGCGCACGAGCGCGAGATGCCTGTTATCTATACGACCGGCGTCCGGCGCGACGACAATTGGGATGCGGGAGCCTGGGCGTGGAAAAACTCCCGTAGCGGAGAAAAACCCACAGGGACGAACCAGGACGGAAACGAGATCATGCCGCAGATTGCCCCGAGCGCGCGGGACATCGTCATCTACAAGCAGAAGCCAAGCGGCTTCCACGGCACCAACCTTGCTGGCTATCTGACGCAGCTCGGTTGCGACAGCGTCATCGTCACCGGCACCGCCACGAGCGGCTGCGTGCGTGCGACGGTCGTCGATGCCTTCAGCCACAATTACCGCGTCACGATGGTCGAGGACGCCTGTTTCGAACGATCCGAAGCAAGCCACGCGATAGCGCTCTGCGACCTCAATGCCAAGTATGCCGACGTCATAGAAAGCCCGGAAGTTCTTGCCTTCATGGAAAGCCTGCCGCGCGGAATGTTCAGCCTTCCCAAGGGGTCGGCGCAGAAGGCCGCCGGCTGATCATCAAAACCGCCGCTGCCGGCGACCCGGCCGGCAGCGGCATCGACGTGCTACGACGATAAAGGAACCCCACGTGGAAACCCGTAAAACAGAGTCCGATTTCGCAACAGCCCGGGACGGCACCCGCCTCTCCTACCGCCTGGTCCCTGGCGACGGCGCCGCCCGGTTTGTCCTTGTCCACTCGCTTGCCATGGACAAGAGCTTCTGGAACAGCACCGTCGAAGCGCTGAAGGGCGCCGGAGATGTGTTGATTTTCGATTGCCGCGGGCATGGCCAATCCGGAAAGCCGCAAGGCCCCTATCGCGTCGAGCAATTTGCCGACGATATCGCCGACTTGATGGACCATATCGGCTGGCCCGCCGCGATCGTGGCCGGAGCTTCCATGGGCGGTTGCGTCTCGCTGGCCTTTGCAAGCCATCACCCTGAGCGAACGCAGGGTCTCGGACTTTTCGACACGACGGCCTGGTACGGAGAAAATGCACCAGCCGCCTGGGCTGAGCGCGCCGCAAAGGCAAAGAACGAGGGCCTCTCGGCGCTGGTGGGCTTCCAGAAGACGCGCTGGTTCGGCGACGCATTCCGGGAAGCGAACCCCGCTATCCTCGACCAGGCTGTCGGCATCTTCCTCGCCAACGAACTGCCGGCCTATGCGGCGACCTGCGAAATGCTCGGCGCCGCAGATCTGCGCGCGTTTCTACATAAATTCGCTTTCCCCTGCGAGATCCGCGTCGGCTCCGAAGACTACGCCACGCCGCCTGAGATGGCGCAATATCTGGCGGATAACATCAAGGGTTCACACCTGGAGGTGATGGAAGGGGTGCGGCACTTCTCGCCGCTTGAAGTGCCGTCCGAGATTGCCGCTGCTCTGCTGAAGCTCCGCTCGGCTGCATGACGATACCCAGCAGGCAGCCGGAGCAACCGGCTGCCTCGGTCAAATCCCTGGCTCGACGCCGGAAGCAGGAGTTCCGTGGATGAAAGACCCTCATGGTGAATGGGAAGCTTTCGAGGACTACGTTCTCGATTTCGCGATCGAGACGCTGAAGCGCCGCGAGAAGCTGGCTCTCGTCACGCTGGTCAAGATCGAGGGATCGTCACCGCGTTTTTTAGGCGCTCAGATGGCGATATCCGAAACAGGAAACTGGGTCGGATATCTTTCCGGCGGCTGTATCGAGAGAGCTGTCGTCGGCGAGGCGCTTGAAGCCATTGCCGCCGGTGAGAGCCGGTTGGTACGTTACGGCCGCGGCTCGAAGTATTTCGATATCCAGCTTCCCTGCGGCAGTGCGATCGAGCTTTTCTTCGACGTCGATGCCGATCTGAATACCCTTGAGGAGATCGACCAGCGCCTGAAACATCGACAGGTCGCCGAGTTGGTGATCGACGAAGGCAACCGCTTCGGAGCTCATATGCTTCGCGTTTACCGGCCGCGCAAACGGCTGGTTATCGCGGGCGTCGGACCGGCGACGGTTCAACTCGCCCGGATGGCACAGATCGCCGGTTTCGAGGTGCTTGCCTGGTCCTACGACGAGCCGACGCTTCAGCGCCTGTCTTCGTTCAATGTAGCGACGACCCACCTGACAAGCCCCAACCGCACGCCGCCATTCGAAGCCGACGCGCGCACGGCAATCGTCTTTATGTTCCACGACCACGATTGGGATCTGGCGCTGCTCCCGTCGGCATTGGCGACGGATGCCTTCTACATCGGAGCAATGGGAAGCCGGCCGACCCATCGCCTGCGTCTGCAGCGGCTTGAGGAACAGGGGTTCGATCGCGCAAGCCTGAACCGCATCAACGGCCCGGCAGGGCTATTTGCCGGCAGCAAGAGCGCCGGCGACATCGCGCTTTCGATCCTCGCCGAACTGGTTCACGTCGATCAAACACGGGTTAAGACACGCATCGCGGAAAACGACAGGGAGCCATCGCAGACCTCCTTGGCCCACGTATTCGGCTCGGCATAGGGACCGCGAGCGCCGGCCCACTTTGGTCGCACCTCCTTGGCGACAACGCAAAGCATTGGCAGGTCCGCGAGCTATAAAATAAACTCGGCACACCATATAATTTATCTTTGTCATGCAAGATGACCGGGAGCCAATCATGTGCCGAAACATAAGACCCCTGTTCAATTTCGATCCACCGGCGACAGACCAGGAAATCAACGACGCCGCGCTTCAGTTCGTGCGCAAGCTGAGCGGGACGACCAAACCGTCGAAACGGAATGAAGTGGCTTTCAGTCACGCGGTCAGTTCGATCGCGGCGGCGGCCCAGGAATTGCTCGATTCGCTGGAAACAGCGCAACCCCCACGCAACCGCGAGGAAGAAGCGGCAAAGGCGCGCGCTAGAATGGCGGTCAGGTTCAGCTGAGTCGACCGACCTAACCCTTCCATCGCAGGAAAACCGTCGCAAGCGGCGGGACCGTGAGAGAAATCGAGAATGCCTTGTCGTGCGTTGGCTGGCGTTCTGCCCATACCTCGATCTGCCCGAGATCGGCCCCTCCATAGACCGCGGCATCGGTATTAAGCATCACCTCCCAGCGCCCCTCCGCCGGCACGCCAACGCGATAACCGTTCCGTGGCACCGGCGTCAGATTGGACATGATCAGGACATGCGAGGAGCGGTCTTGCGCACTGCGAAGCATACCGTAGATGGAATTTTCCGCATCATCGGCCGCCGCCCATTCGAACCCGGCGGGATTCAGGTCTCCGAACTGTAGTGCCGGCTCTCGTGTGTAGAGAGTGTTCAGGTCGCGGATCAGGCGCTGCAGGCCTGCATGGCCGGGCTGGTCGAGCAGGTCCCAATGAATGGAGCCGTCATGGCTCCATTCGGCATCCTGAGCAATCTCACCGCCCATGAAGAGCAGTTTCTTGCCGGGATGCCCCCACATGAAGCCGTAATAGGCGCGCAGGTTGGCGAGCTTCTGCCAGTGGTCGCCTGGCATCTTGCCGAAAAGCGAGCCTTTGCCGTGCACCACCTCGTCATGGGAGAGCGGCAGAATGAAGCGTTCTGAATAGGCGTAGATCATCCCGAAGGTCATCGCCGAGTGGTGGTATTTGCGGTAGACGGGGTCGTCCTGGATATAGTGCAGCGTGTCGTGCATCCATCCCATGTTCCACTTGAAGTCGAAACCAAGTCCGCCCTCGTCGAGCCGCTTCGAGACGCCGGGCCAGGCGGTCGACTCTTCCGCCACCGTAAAGGCGTGGGGGCAGCGGTGATGGATGATGCTGTTGAGGTGCTTCAGGAATTCGACTGCCTCGAGGTTCTCGCGGCCGCCGTACTGGTTGGGGATCCATTCGCCCTCGTTGCGGCTGTAGTCGCGGTAGAGCATGGAGGCGACCGCGTCCACGCGTATCCCATCCACATGGAAATGCTCCAGCCACTCCAATGCGCTAGCAATCAGGAAGCCTTTCACCTCGTTGCGGCCGAGATTGTAGATCAGCGTGTTCCAGTCCTTGTGAAACCCCTCCCGCGGGTCTTCATGCTCATAAAGTGCGGTCCCGTCGAAGCGGGCGAGCCCCCAGACATCGGTGGGGAAATGGGCCGGCACCCAATCGAGGATCACGCCGATGCCCGCGGCATGGCAGCGATCCACGAAATAGGCGAAATCCTCTGGCGTGCCATGGCGACCGGTTGGCGCGAAGAGGCCAAGCGGCTGATAGCCCCAAGAGCCACCGAATGGATGCTCCATGATCGGCAGGAGTTCGATGTGCGTGAAGCCGAGATCTCGGGCATACGGAACCAGCCTCTGGCTGAGTTCGACCCAATCGAGCGGCCGGTTTTCCTCCTCAGTGATCCTGAGCCAAGATCCGAGATGCACTTCGTAGATCGAGATAGCACCTTCGAGCGCTCGGTCCGCTCGGTGCGCGCGCATCCAATCCTCATCGCTCCAGCGGAAGGGTTTCGAGGAGGCGACGATCGAGCCCGTCGAGGGTGCGGCTTCGCTGGCGCGGGCAACCGGATCGGCCTTCTGCGGCAGGAGATTGCCGTGAGTGTCGACCAGCTCGAACTTATAGCGCTCGCCATGCGTGAGGCGGGGAATGAAAAGCTCCCACACGCCCGCCTGCGGCCTGAGCCGCATCGGATGCCGCCGCCCATCCCAGGAATTGAAGTCGCCGATAACGGACACGCGCCGCGCATTCGGGGCCCATACGGAAAAGCGGACGCCTTGAATGCCATCGACCTCCGTCGGAATGGCACCGAGCGTGCGGCCGAGGTCGTAATGGGTACCTTGAGCGATGAGATGCAGATCAAGGTCGCCGAGCAGCAGGCCGAAAGCGTAAGGGTCTTCCGTCTCCTGCACGGCATCGGGCCAGTTGATGTGAAAGAGGTAGCTGGTCGGGCTGCCGATCGCGCCGGCAAAGAGCCCGCCCGGATGAATCGTCTCCAGCCGCGTCAGCACGCGGTTGGTGCCGACCTCCACCACGTCCACGGAGATCGCGCCAGGCAACAGCGCTCTTATGACGGTAAGGTCGCCATATTGATGAAGTCCGAGAATTGAGAAGGGATCGCCCTGGCGGCCTTCGATGAGATCTTGAAGAGCCTCCTGGGCGGTGCCGATCATCAGGTCTGCGCGCTCGTGTCTCATGCGACGTTCTCCAGGAGTCTCGATGCGATGGCCGACAAGCCCGCAACTGGCAGGGCTAGCCAATTGGGACGGTTATGGGCCTCATAAGCGATCTCGTAAGCCGCCTTCTCCAGCAGGAACAGGTCGAGGATGCGACCGCCAGATTCCGCCGGGATGCTGAGTTCTCTTGCGCTGTCGATTGCGTCGAAATAGGCCTGAAGAAATGCAGGTTCCGCCATTTCGATGAAGCGGGCCACGAGCGCCATATTCCTCTCATTGTCCACTTGGGTTACCAAGTCCCGGTCAACATCTGCCGACGCTGCCAGATAGCTGAGCGATCTCAGTAGTCCTGCGACATCCCGCAGCGGATTGCTCTTGGCGCGACGTTCGGCGAGATCTCGGGCAGGCTCGCCCTCGAAATCGATGATGTAGGCATCACCTTCCGAGACCAGGATCTGGCCCAGATGGAAGTCGCCGTGATTGCGGGTCATGAAGGTGCCAGCCGCGGCCTTGGCCAGGTAGCCAGCCGCCTTCAAAAGGTCCTCGCGTCCATCGATGAGCTGCCCGATCTGTTGAGCGACGGCCGGAGCGAGGCTGTCGCGGGTCTCCTCCAGAATGGCGAGGCTGGCCTTGACCTGCTCTTTGACGGCGTTTGCCAGCGCTAGGGCATCCGCGTTGGACATCCTGACGGGTTTGAAATTCTCGTCCTCGGTCGGCTGCGCCAGCGCCACATGCAATTCGCCGAGCCGTTTGCCGGCCGTCGCGGCAAAATCGACGATTGGCTTGAAGTGCTCGTCCGCTGCCTCCTCGTCGATCCCGGTTACCAGCACCTCATCGATCGAGCGACGGAGATTGCCGAGCATCCAGTCCCAGGCATCGCCCTGGTTACGGATCGCACCCTGCACAATCATGCAGGTGTAGCGACTGCCATCCGGCGCAATGCGCGCGACTTCGCCGAGCAACTGCGCCGTATTCTTGTACCCGACCTTCGTGAGATGGCGGGTCATCTCCACTTCCGGATGGGTGCCCGGCAAGATGTGGCGGATGAGCTTGACCATCGCCATGTCGCCGATGATCAGGGAGCTGTTGGATTGCTCTGCCGAGAGCCACCGCACCGGCATGTCCTCGTTGACGTTCATGCCGTCGAGCTGATCCGTCCCGAGAAATTCCAGCCTGCCGGCGCGGCCGGAGATGACTGCACGTTCGCTGAGCCCGCGGACGACGCCGCGTGCCAAGCCCTCCAGTGCAAAGCCGTCGGTCAGAAATCCCACCCGGCGGCTTTGGCGGAGGCGGGCAAGAGCAAGCTGTTGCACGAGGGCGGTCGGCTGGGTGTCGTCCCACGATACCGCAAGCGGCAGCAGATAGGTGTCCGTACGCTCGTCGAGCTCGACCTCCAGTTCTCCCAACAGGAGGTTGCCGGCAAAGGGAAGCGGCGTCGCGGCAACAAGGGAGGCACGCCTCAACGCCTGGCCCTTGCTGCCGAACCAGCGCCGCTTGGCGAGATAGCCCGGCAGAACCTCGCTCGACAGCGTCCGGGAAAGCCGTGGCTCATCGACCAGTTCCTGCAGATTGCGACGCATCACTACGGTCACCATGTCCTGCAACTGCTCGGGAGGCTCGGTGCGCCAGGCAGGGCCGTCCGCCTCCTGCGCGAGCTGGAACCAGAAGAATCCGTATGGCGGCAGTGTAAGCAGGTAGGTGAGCTGACCGATCGGCGGGAACGGAGACATGCCCGTCAGCTCGATCGGTACGCGGCCCTCGAACTGTGCGAGATCGAGTTCGACGGCCTGCGGCAGGCGGGAGAGGTTGGCGACGCAAAGGATCGTCTCGTTATCGTATTCACGCAAGTACGCGAGAATCTTGCGGTTGCCCGGTGTGAGGAACCTCAAGGGGCCTCGCCCGAAAGCCATATGCCTGTTGCGCAAGGCCAGCATGCGGCGGGTCCAGTTCAGCAGCGAGTGCGCGTCCGCTGCTTGCGCCTCGACGTTCACGGCCTCGTAGCCATAAAGAGCGTCCATGATCGGCGGCAGCACCAGCCGGGCCGGGTCGGCTCTAGAAAAGCCGGCGTTGCGGTCCGGAGACCACTGCATCGGCGTGCGGACGCCATCGCGGTCACCCAAATAGATATTGTCGCCCATTCCGATCTCGTCGCCATAGTAGATCACCGGGGTACCCGGCATCGAGAGCAACAGGGCGTTCATCAGCTCGACGCGGCGGCGGTCGCGCTCCATCAGCGGCGCAAGACGGCGCCGAATGCCGAGATTGATGCGGGCGCGGCGGTCGGCGGCATAAATGTTCCAGAGGTAGTCGCGCTCTTCGTCGGTCACCATTTCAAGCGTCAGCTCGTCGTGATTGCGAAGAAAGATCGCCCATTGGCAATTCTCGGGGATTTCTGGCGTCTGCCGCATGATGTCGGTGATGGGAAAGCGGTCTTCCTTGGCGATCGCCATATACATCCGCGGCATCAGCGGGAAGTGGAATGCCATATGGCACTCGTCGCCGTCGCCGAAGTATTCGCGCGTGTCCTCCGGCCACTGATTGGCCTCGGCAAGGAGCATCTTGCCTGGATGCGTGGCATCGAGCGCCGACCGGATCTTCTTCAGGATCTCATGTGTCTCCGGCAGATTCTCGTTGATCGTGCCTTCTCTCTCGACCAGATAGGGAATCGCGTCGAGGCGGAAGCCGTCGATACCGGTTTCCAGCCACAGCCGCATCACGCCCAAGAGTTCCTCCAAGACCAGCGGATTATCAAAATTGAGGTCCGGTTGGTGGGAATAGAAGCGGTGCCAATAGTAGGCGCCCGCCACGGCATCCCACGTCCAGTTGGACTTTTCCGTATCGAGAAAGATGATGCGGGTTTCCGGGAATTTCTGATCCGTATCCGACCAGACGTAGAAATCCCGCTCCGGCGAGCCGGGTGGCGCTAAGCGGGCACGCTGGAACCACGGATGCTGGTCGGACGTGTGATTGATGACGAGCTCGATGACCACCCGCAGGCCGCGTTGGTGCGCAGCTTCGACAAAGGCCGTGAACTCCTCCATCGTGCCATAGTCCGGGCTGACGCTGGTGTAATCGGCGATATCATATCCGTCGTCCCGACGCGGCGAAGGGAAGAAGGGCAACACCCAGATCGTATTGGCGCCGAGCGCGGCGATGTGGTCGAGCTTCTCGTGCAAGCCCTTGAAGTCCCCGATGCCGTCCCCATTGGCATCGAAGAAGGATTTGATGTGAAGTTGGTAGATGACCGCGTCCTTGTACCACAAGGGATCGGGCTCCTGCGCGGATGTCTGAGCCAGCGCGCCGGGACTTAGGGTCATCGTATCCATGTCGTTCTCCTCCCTTATCTCACGCGCCAGATCGCAAACGGCAGGCCGGCATGCGGATCGAGCCGAATGCGCTGGATCTTACCGGTCAGGGTGAATTTCCGGCCGCTGATCAGGTCCTCGAGGTCAAGCGCGCCGTGGTCTGGGAGGTTCCATGACCAGAGCGGGATTTCCACGTCCGCTTCCTGCGCATTGTACGGATCGAGGTTGACGGCGATCAGCAGAGCGTTCTCACGGCTCGTGGTTGCCCTCTCATAGAACATGATGTTGTCGTTCCAGGCCGTGAGAAGCTGGAGGCCAAGGTGCGAATGCAGCGCCGGATTCTCCTTTCGGATCCGGTTGAGCATGGCAATCTCGGATTTGATGTTGCCTGGCCTGTCGTAGTCCCAGGCGCGAATCTCGTATTTTTCCGAGTCGGCATATTCCTTGCGTTTGGCGTCGGGCCGGCCCTCGCAAAGCTCAAACCCATTGTAGACGCCCCAGAGTCCCGAGAGTGTGGCGGCAAGCGCAGCACGGATCAGATAGGCCGGGCGCGGCGCGTTCTGCAGGAAATCGGGGTTGATGTCGTGCGTGTTGACGAAAAAGTGAGGCCGGAAGAATTCCTTCGGTTCTTCCGTGGTGATCTCGCGCATGTACTGCTCGAGCTCCCACTTCGCGTTGCGCCATGTGAAATAGGTGTAGGACTGTGAAAAGCCGATCTTGGCGAGGCGGTACATCACCTTCGGCTTCGTGAAGGCCTCCGACAGGAAGACGACCTCCGGATGCCGCGTGCGGATATCGGCGATCAGCCATTCCCAGAAGGGGAAGGGTTTGGTGTGCGGATTGTCGACGCGGAAGAGTTTTACGCCGTTGTCGACCCATTTCTGCACGACATCGCGCAGCTCGGTCCATAATGAAGGAACTGCGTTGCTGGCATAGAAATCGACGTTGACGATATCCTCGTATTTCTTCGGCGGGTTTTCCGCATAGCGGATCGTGCCATCCGGCCGCCAGTCGAACCAGCCCGGATGCTGTTTCAGCCACGGGTGGTCTGGCGAACACTGGATCGCCAGGTCGAGCGCAATTTCCAAGCCGGCTTCCGCGGCCGCATCCACCAGGCGCCGGAAGTCTTCGAACGCGCCGAGTTCGGGATGGATCGCCTCGTGCCCGCCTGCTTCGGAGCCGATCCCATAGGGGCTGCCGGGATCTCCCGGCGCGGCCTTGAGGCTGTTGTTCTTGCCCTTGCGATTCGTCTTGCCGATCGGGTGGATGGGCGTGAAATAGAGCACGTCGAAGCCCATGGCGCGGATTGCTGGCAGGCGCTCGATGACATCGTCAAACGTGCCGTGGCGGTTGGGATCACCGCTCTGGGAGCGTGGAAAAATCTCGTACCAGCTCGCAAATGCGGCGGCCGTACGTTCCGCATCGAGCGGAATGGCCTGCGAGCGAACCCGATGGGGCCGGCGGTCGGCCTCTGCCAACAGTTCGGCAGTCTCGGCGGCAAGCAGGATTTCGATGCGCTGGGAATCTTGCACTTCGGTCAGCTCGTCGAAAAGGCTCTGCAGCCGTTTTTTGATCCGACCGGACGAATTGTCGAGCGCGTCGAGCACGTGGTTGATGCCCTCCTGGATTTCCAGGCGGAGATCGAGCCGTGCCTCGTGCTTCTTGGTGAATTCGTAGCGGAAGATAGCGAAGGGATTGCGCCAGCCTTCGACTATGAATTCGTGCCGCCCCACGCGCTTCGGAGTGAATTCCGCGTGCCAGCGATCGTTTTCGATCAACTGCATGCGGACCTCGTTCCACTTCGTCTCGTCGGCCGGTCGCCAAAGCAGGGCCGCCGACAGCGGGTCATGGCCATCGCCGAAAATATCTGCCTCGACCTTCACCGTCTCGCCGACGATGCGTTTGACGACGAAACGCCCCTCATCCACCGCCGGCGTGATTTTTTCGATAGCCAGCCGCGCAGAGGCGGCCGCCTCGTCGACGCTCGGGACCCGGACCGCATCAATGACCGGAATTGACGATGTTCCTTCGAATATCCGCAGCTCGCCCGGCTTCAGTTTGAGCTCAGCGGTAAAGGTCTCATCCTCCGCGTCGAGAGCCTTTAGCGGCAGAAAGGCGGAGGCGGCTTCGCGGACGGCGTTAAACGGCGCTTGCGCGACGCGCCTGAGATCGCGATTGAGGACGACGATGCGCGCCTTCTGGGACGTGCGGATGTCCTCCAGCTCGGTCTGCATCAGGGCGACCGTCGGCGTCTGGCTGGCGAAGACCAACCTCAGCGGCTGCCGGGCGAAGCCGGCGGTAGTCTTGTTCGTTCCCCGGCTTACAGTACGGATGTCTCCTGAGAGATCGAACGAGCCGATGTCACGAAGTCCCGCCAAGCCGCTTCCGTCGCCATGCAACGGGTCGAGCGGCGTTTCCACTCCGTATTCGAAGCCCATGGGGATCATCAGCCCACTGGCAAACGTGGACGCAAGTTTCAGCGCCCGGACTGCCTTGCGCTGCAGAACTTCGCAACTGTCCGTGCCGTTGGCGACGCGCCTGGCGAATGGCGCTTCCGGGAAGGTGATCTGATAGCCGATCTGTCGCTGGATCTGGTATTCGTCCATGATCCAGCGGTCCTCAAGATTCCACCATGCAAACGAGGAGAAGCTGCCGTCGAAGCCGGTATCTGCAAGGGCTTTGCGGTCTTCGAAGGCGCTGCCTGGCGTCCAGGCGAGAAAGATCGTTTCCGGAGCCGACTGCCGGGTCGAGACGATAAGCTCGCGCCACGCTTCCGGCGCCAGCCGCCCGATCCCCAGGCAACGGAAGCCGGCAATGCCAAGGCCCGTAAGCCAAATCATGCGGGTGCGCCAAGCCTCAATGTGCTTGGCCTCGCCCATGAAATCGATGCGCCGGCTGAGATTTTCCTGTGGTGCCACGCGCGGATCGGCGGTCATCGATTCCGCCGTTTCATCATCGAGGGCCACTCGGTCGACGACGAGGTCGAGCATCAATCGGACGCCGTTCTCTCGAGCCGCCTGAACCAGCGCCTTCAGCCCGTCGCCGACGGAATCACCTAGTCCGAGTTCAGGATCAAGCCGGTCGAAATTCCTGGTGACGAAGACGCTGGCATTATGGCCGCGTTCGAAAAGGGGAGCCGTGAGCACAGTGTCCAGGCCAAGGTCCTTGGCATGCGCGAACACCTCTCTCCAAGCGTCCAGCCCCTTCAGCATCAGGGGATGCACGTAATAAATCTGCGGTGGCAGTCGTGAGAGAGAGATTCGGGAAGCGAACTGAGGGCGCGTGTCCATGAGCAATGCCTCGCCACAGCGTTTTGCGTTGTAACGGAAGGTCGCCGGAACTTGTTCCTTCAAAACATGCCAAATCGGCTTACTCTTTCGGCCTTTCATTCCGCATCGCCGCAGCTATCCTCGCAACGAGCGGGATCGCGCCAAAATTCTCGATGGCCACCGACAGCTTCGGTTTCCAATTGGGATAGCGGTCGCCGGTGCCCGGAACATTGGTCGGCCTTTTCTCGCTTGTCAGGTCGGCAAGGCGGACGGCGGCAAGGAGCGACGGGGTCTTGGCAATGAAGCGGTGCGCGCTGACAGCCAGATTGCGCAGTTTCTCTTCATCCGCTGTTTTAGCGGTGAGCCGCGCCGGTGGATCGAGGCCTGCATCATCGAGCGCTTCCCTGAGGTCTCGGCGCTCGTTTTTCCGCTCCTTGACGTGTTGCTGCGTCACCTCCGGCGGCACGATGCCATGTTTAGCCCTTGCCTTGATATCGCGACCTCGCCACCAGCCGGCCAACGTCTCATGGTCATGGGTAGAGATGCAGGCGAGAGCCAGGGTCGGATAGACCTCCGCCGGTTTGAAGCCGCTTTTGTCCCGCTCATAAGAAAGGACGCGATAGGAAAGTATCTGCGCCTCGGAGAGATCGTCCTGCAATCCTTGCGGAAGCGTGCCCAGGTCTTCGCCGATCACCACGCAGCGGTATCGCGCCGAGGCCTTTGCCAGGATCTTCAGCAACCGATGTTGCGGGTAGTCGACATACGCGCCAGCCTCCGGCGGGCTGTCCAGCGGCACCAGAAAGAGGCGCCTCAGCGCCGCCGCGTGGTCAATGCGGATGGCGCCGGCATAGCGCATCGCCGCGCTCACCATCCGACGGTAGGGCGAGTGCTTGCCCGAAGCGATCGTCGAGGGCCGAAATGCGGCCAGATGCCAGTCCTGACCTTGCGTCGCAAAGGGGTCCGGCGGGCTTCCGATTGTTGCCCCGGCGATGTAGATGTCCCGCTTGCTCCACGTCGCGGAACCGTCGATGGCTTCGCCAACCGCAAGATCGAGGTAGAACCCCATCCGCAGGCCGACTTTGCGCGCATGCTCGGCAGCCTCGGCGAGTTGCCGGTGTGCCAGCCATTGCAGCCACATATGGAAGCGAACTTCGTCCGCATTCTCCCGCTCGAACTCCACTACCGCCGGACTATCCGGGTTTTGATATTCTGCCGGCCAGGTATGCCAACCAGCTCCTGCCGCGGATTTCACCATCGAAAACGAAATTGCTTCAAAGAGCGCATGACGGCGCAGTCCCTTACGGCCCTCACGCAGGAACGCCTCGAAATCAGCAGGATCGTAAACCCGGTGGCGCGGCGCGCCTCTCTGCCAGTTGGCCCAAAGAGACCTCAGGACGGCGAGCTTTGTGCGAGCGACCCCAACATAATCGACGAGATCGGTTTGCCGCAGGTCCTCCAGCTGCCGATCGAGCTCCGGGCGGCCTGCAAAGCCTGGAACCTGATCGACGGCTACGTAGAGGGGGTTAAGTCGCTGGCGGTTCGAAGGCTCGTAAGGGCTGCAGCGGTCGGGATCGGCAAGAAACGGAGCATGCAACGGATTGAGGCCGATGAAGTCACCCCCGAGCGACCGGACAATATCCGCCATAACCGAAAGATCCTCGAAATCTCCTATTCCCCAATTGCGCGAAGAGCGCAGTTCATAAAGCTGCAGGCTGATCCCCCAGACACGGGTCTTGCTGAGTACCTCCGGCAAGTATGCTTTCGGGGTCTTCTTTTTCATCGAGTGGGACTTTGCCGAATGAGCGCCGGCCTTCCCGGATGATTTCGGGGGCGCTTTCTTCGGCCGCGGCTCGATCTTCAAGGCGGCCAGGATTTTTCGCTTGGTCTCGTTGGAGATCGGCACTTCCTGACCATCCGGACTCGGCCTGGTGAGGCTGATGCCGTGTCGCCGAGCCAGTTCGTCGAGTTGCTTGGGCTTCATCGTTCAGTCGCCTTCCGCGCCTCCGGCCTTCGTCCTTCGCGAGGTCAGGTCTTGCTGATGCTCCAGATCACCGACCATGGTGCGAGACGGCTGCGGTTGATCGAGCCGCAGGCGAAAATCTGCTCCATATTCTCATTCTGCAAACTGATGGACGTCTCCTGATCGGTCAGGTTGGCTAGCAGATGCAGCTGGACACCCCCGGCCAGCGTCCAATCGACTGCGACCGCGCTCCCTGCGGTTCGAAAGACACCGGTCTTGCCGCCGAGACCGTTCAGCAAGGGCGCGATCCGGCGGTGTCTGATCTCCAGAAGTGTCTTGTAAAAGCCGAGGATATCCGCCGAAGAGGAATCGGCAAGCTTTGACCAATCGAGCTTGGCTGAAGCGAATGTGGAGTGCGCAGTCGGATCGAGAAGGTCTTCGGCATCGAAGCCTGGCAGCCGGGTCAGCTCCTCGCGGCGACCCTTTCTTACCTTTTCGTTAAGGTCCTCGTTGAAATCACAGAAATAGGGGAAGGGCTCTTCCGCGCCCCATTCCTCACCCATGAACATCATTGGGACCTGCGGTGCCAGAAGGTAAACAGCGGTTATCGCCTTGATCGCGTCCTTCGGGCGTGAGGCAACCATTCGATCCCCCAGTGCCCTGTTGCCGATCTGGTCGTGGTTCTGAATGAAGGAGATGAAGGCTGTGGGTGGAAGCTCCGCACTCGGCTTGCCGCGGGGCCGTCCACGATATGGCATGTGCTCGCCCTGGAATACGAAGCCAGCGGCGAGCGCCCGGCCGAGCTTGGCGACGTCACCGGCATAATCGGCATAGTAGCCGAAAGTCTCTCCAGTCGCTGCAACATGCAGCACGTGGTGAATGTCGTCGTTCCACTGCGCCGCGAAGAGCAGTGCCGTACCTTCGGTGTTCCGCTTCAGAATATCGCTGTCGTTGTCTTCGTTTTCGACAATCAGATGGACATTGCGGCCTGCGGCAGCTGCCCGTACACGATGGGCGAGCTCGTGCAGGAGATGTTCCTGGCTGTCGTCGTTGATCGCGTGGGCGGCATCGAGGCGCAGACCGTCGAGCCTGAATTCGGTAATCCAATATAGGGCATTCTGGATGACAAATTCGCGCACGGGCCCCGAATCCTCGCCATCGTAATTTATGCCACGGCCCCATGGCGTCTTGTGATGCTCGGTGAACAGCGGCGCATAGGCCGGCATGTAATTTCCATCCGGCCCGAAGTGATTGTAGACGACATCGAGGAACACACAGATTCCCCGGTGATGGGCCGCGTCTACCAAGGCCATCAGATCTTCCGGTCGCCCATAGCTACTATCCGGAGCATAGGGGAGCACTCCATCGTAGCCCCAACCGTAGCGACCCGGGAAATCGCTGACGGGCATGATCTGGATTGCCGTAACGCCCAGCTGCCTCAGGTGATCAAGCCTTTCAATCGCCGCTAGAAAGCGACCCTCCTGGGTAAAGGAGCCGATATGCATCTCATAGATGACGATCTCCTCCCATGGCCGGCCCGTCCACCCTTCTCTTCTCCAGCGATAAGAGGCCAGGTCAATAACCTCGCTTGGCCCATGAACGTCCCGCGGTTGGAAGCGGGAAGCGGGATCGGGAACTTCAAGGCCGTCCGGCAGCACGAACTGATAGAGGGCGCCCGGGCCGGCGCCAGAGACTTCGCAATGGTGCCATCCGTCACCAACCGGCCGCATCTCCAGTGGCTTAGCACCTTCTAACTTCACAGATACGCGTCGATGAAAAGGCGCCCAGAGCCGAAAAAGAACGCCGTCATCAGTGAGGATTGGGCCAAACATCATTCTGGTCAAGGCGGTGCCTTCCGGTTGAAACAGAGTGAACCGTTAACTCGACCGCCGTGAAAATGTTTCGAGCCTCTGCTGCTCTAAGAGCGCGAATGCAGCGCCCTTTCCGAGTAACCAGACACTGAGGGAGCTTAAATGACTCCGGCTCGCGGCCGTGCAATGTCGTTGACACCTTCCGCATCAGGCGCTTGCCCATAGCTCATGCGGCGCATTTGCTCAAGGACCCGCGCCATTTCCTCGTCAGGCAGCACCGGCGGTTCGCCGAGCGTCAAGGCCTGCACATAGATGCGTGACAACGTCTCGATTTCGATCGCCAGCCACAGGGCGGACTCGAGCGTCTTGCCGAGCGAGATCTGGCCGTGCTGACCGAGCAGACAGGCGAACCGGTCCGTGAGCGCCACCAGCGCGTTGTCCGACAAGGCCTGTGTCCCGAACGTCGCGTACTCGGCGCAGCGTATCGTGGTGCCGCCGGCGACGCCCGTCATATAATGGAAGCTCGGAATGGTCTTGTGGTGGCAGGCGAGCGTTGTTGCGTAAATCGAATGGCAATGCAGCACGACATTGATATCCGTGCGACTCTTCAGGATGTCGCGATGAAAGCGCCATTCGGACGACGGGCGGCGGCCGACGTAGGTGCCGTCGAAATCCATCTCCACCAAATCCTCCGGCGTCATCGCGTCGTAGGGCAAGGACGACGGCGTGATCAAAAAGCCGCTGCTGGTCCGCACGGACAGGTTTCCGGCAGTGCCTTGATTGATGCCACTCGAATTCATCCGCCGGCAGACATCGACCATTTCGCGGCGCAGCGCCGTCATATCGGTGTGTTCGTTCATGAAGTGAACCTTTCCTGATGGACGTTGAAATCGTTGCGCGCCGCATGCCGCGCCTCGGTTCGCCAGCGTCGGGCATAAGCAGCCAAGTCGGCGGGCGGATGATGGAAGACTGCAGGCTTTTCCAGTGCGATCGAGGCAGGTCCCCGGCGGAGTCCATGGGTTGCCAGGAGCGCTGCGCCGGATGCAACGCCATAGCGTTCGAGGCTGGCGAGCGTCTCGCAATCCGGACGGAGCGCGGCCACGAGCGAGCCATAGAGCGGATCCCGCAGGAAGCTGCCATCGAGAATAAGCGGTCCGCCGTTCGCCAGCGCATCGACGCATTCGATCGTCAGCAGCGCCGTGTAAAGAGCCGCCAAAGCCCGGCGCTCGGCATCGTCGGCGGGTTGAGGGCCCGCAATCCTTCCCCTGCCGGCGCTGCCCGGAAACAGGCCGTCATCTTCCCCGAAGGAGGGCAAGGCCATCGTGCCCTGCCCGATCAGCCGGCTGACAAGCCTCGCGCCGGCCTCGCCATTGGCATTGCCAACCCCTGCGAGGTGGCTGAATTCCCGCCCGCCCATCGTCAAGGCGCCGCCGACGGGGCGGCCAAATACGTCGCTGTTGCAGGTCATTCCCCGATGCTCATCCAGTCGCGTAAGCGGCGTCTCGGCGTTCAGCGCAACGATCCAGGTGCCCGTGGAAACGACGGTCGCATCCTCCAATCCCGCCGCCTGATAGCGGTAGAAGTTGGCGCTGCTGTCGTGAATGCCCGCCAGCACCCTCATATCGGCTGGCAATCCATACCGCTTCGCAAGACCGCGGCGGATGGTGCCGATTGCTTGCCAGGCCGTGGCGAATGGCGGCATCAGCCTGGCCCAGCCTTGCGAGGTCACGATTGGCGACCAGCGTCTTTCCGCAACGTTCCACAAATGGGATTGCGCACCGAGAACTGTCGTTTCCGACACCACCTCACCCGACAGCCGCCATGCCCAGTATTGCGGCACGCCGAGAAACCAGCATGATCCAGCAAAAGCCCCTGGCTGCGCCTGCTGCATCCAGAAAATCTGCCGCGCCTGATGGGTGGCACCGTGCATGATCGCACTGCCACGATCGAGGAAGGAGCCGGAGAGCGGTCGATAGCCTTCGCGGATATCGTCCGGCAAAGCCTGCTCGTAATCGATCATCGGCAGGACGGTTCCATCGCCGTCATCAGGATTAGATCCGACCAGCACGCCGCCGGAACCGTGACCGGTCGCGATGAAGGTGGAAAGCGGGTGGCGTCCGGAAAGAGCGGCCAGATTGTCGAACACCCAATCGCTCAGCCCCTGCAGGTCGTGATGCTTCCAAGGCGGGCCTTCCAGCACCGGGTTGCAGACCGACAGCGTTTCGACAACCTCACCTGTGGCCGTTACCGCATTGAGCTTCACGTTGCTCTTGCCCACATCCAGCACGACGACAGTCGCCGGCTGTCTGTCTTCCCTTCGATCGGTCGCCTGCCCTTCCGTCATTTCGGCTTTCCGGATTGCCGTTCAGATCAGGCCGTATTGCCGCGCCTTGTTGCGCAAGAACGGCAGGCCGTTGCCCATCACTTCGGCCTCATCCTTCGCAACCGGGCGCCAGACCGCGAGTCCGTAAGCGACTTCAGGCGGCATGTTGATGAAGCTTTCCATCGCCAGCCCGCCCTTGAAGCCTATGGCAGCGAGTGCCGCGTAAACCTCATTCCAGGGAATGTTGCCGTAGCCCGGCGTGCCGCGGTCACTTTCCGAAAGATGGATGTATTTCAGGTGATCGCGGGCATCGAGAATACCGTTGGCGGCGCCCTTTTCCTCGATGTTCATATGATAGGTATCGAGATGAACGAAAACGTTGTCGGCACCGACCCGCTCGATCATGTCCACCGCCTGCCGGGCCGTATTGATCAGGTGGTTCTCGTAACGGTTCACTGCCTCGACACCGAGTTCGATACCCTTAGACTTGGCATGCTTGGCCGCCGCCTGCAGGGCTCGCGCAATATTGTCGTATTCCCCTTGCGTCGGCGGAACGCCGGTACGCTCACCGATGCCGCCGAAGATCACGCCGGAAAGCGCTTCCGCGCCCATTTCCGCGGTCTTGTCGATGGCGACCTTCAAGTGCTCGATCGCCGCGTCAGGACGAACGGACGCCCAGGCGCTTTCCGGCAGGCCAAGCGAGCAGACAGAGCGCAGCCTGTGTTTTTCCAGCAGCGCCCTGGTATGTGCCGCATCGACCGCCGGCGCATTCAGGAGCGCGATCTCGATGAAATCCATCTCGTACTTGACGGCGGCGGCAATCGCCTTCTCCGCACCGGCGCGATCCCAGTTCATGGTCCACATGCTGGTGTGAACACCAAAACCTTCCATGGCCTTATCCCTTTTTTCGCTTGAGAAATTTGAGATGCCCGGCCGCATAGCGCAGGATCATCACGGTGATGAGCAGGATGCCCCAGACGGCTGTCGCAAGATGCTGGTTGGCTCCCATGAGGTTGAGGCCGGATGCGAGCAGCTGCAGAACGACGAGCGCCACGAAGACGGGGATGACCCTGCCAAAGCCGCCAAATGGATTGACGCCGCCGAGGAAGCAGGCAAGCACAGTGATCAGCAGATAGGATTCACCGTGGCCGACGCGCACCGAGTTGAAGCGGGCGAGCATGATGATGCCGGCGACCGCGCACATGGCGCCAGACAGCGTATAGACCAGCACCAGGACCTTGCGCGTACTGATGCCCGAATATCGCGTCGCCTCGATGTTCGAGCCGATCATGTAAGTGTTGAAGCCGAGCTTCATCCTTGTCAGCAGCAGATGCCAGATCGCCACGCAGCCTATGAAGACGAGAAGCGGCACCGGAAAACCGAGCACGCTGCCGTGGCCGAGAGGCGCAAGGTAGGCCGGAAAACCCGAGACATCGCCACCGTGAGTCAAGAACTCGCCGAGTCCGCGCAGGAAGATCATCATCGACAGCGACACCAGGATCGGGTGGGCCCGCGTATAGGCAATCACTAACCCCATCACCACGCCGCTCGCCGCCCCGACGCCGATAGCAAGGAGGCTGCCGAGCACGAAAGCAAAGGGTCCCGCATCCACGCCCCCGTGTGCCTTCAGCACCCAGGCCAGTGTCAGGCCGGCGATATTGGCGGTGAAGGTGATCGCGAGATTGAGCCCGCCGGTCAGCACCGGCAAAAGCATGGCGAGCGTGAGAAGCCCGAGTTCCGGTAGCTGGAAGGCCACCGAACCGAAAGTGGCGCGGCTCAGGAATTGTGGTGACGCGAAGCTGAAGAAGAGCAGGACCATGAAGAGCGCAAGTCCGGGCCCGGCCATTTCCGGCCCGATGATCGCCCAACGGCGCTTGAGGAGGGCGGTCATCTGCGGCCTCCTTCCTGACGCATGAACGGCAGCAGCTTTTCGATGCTGGTGTTCGACAGCGTAATGGCGACCAGAATGATGGCGCCGACGATCATCTTGAAAGCATATGGCGAGACGCCTGCGAGATTGAGGCCGTTCTGCGTGATCGAGATCAAGAGAACCCCGAGCACGCAGCCGAGGACGGAGCCTTTACCGCCGCCGAGCCGGGCGCCGCCAAGTACCACGGCGGCAAGCACGTCCAGCTCGCGACCATAAAGCGCGTTTGGAACGACTTCCTGTGCGTAGTGCGCCTGGATCAGACCTGCGATGCCGGCCATCAGTCCAAGCCAGCCAAAGGCGATGAACTGCATTGCCGCGATATTGATGCCGAACCGGCGCGCTCCTTCGGGATTATCGCCGAAGGCATAAAGCTGCCGCCCCGTCGTCGTTCGGGTGATGAAGAGCCAGGTAGCGACGACGCAGATGACCATGACCAGCACCGGCAGCGTGATTTCGATCCAGGTCCCATCCGCCATCTCGTGCTCGAACAGGACAACGCGCGAGGTCAGCCAGTCCGGGAGATTGTAAATCGACACGCCGCGCGTGAAAAACATCAACAGCCCGAAATAGATGTTGAAGGTGGCGATGGTCGCGACGATCGAAATGATCCGGAATCTGTGGATGAGGAAAGCGTTGACGGCGCCGAGCAGGATCCCGAGAACGCCGGCAATCAACAGACCGCTCACCCAACCGCCGCCCCCAATCCAGCCGAGCAGGATGGCAGTGATGTATTGAACGACCGAGGCTGCGACCGCAAAGGAGATATCGATGCCGCCGGCGATCAAGACGACGAGAAGCCCGACGGCGAAAATGATATTGACGGCGCTGGTGTTGAGCAGATCGAACGCGTTTCCGAGCGAGAAGAAGCGGTCGGTGATGATCGACAGGAACAGGCTGATGATCACCATGACGGCAAGCAGCGCAAATTCCGTCGCGTGGGATTGAACGAGTTTATGCATAGACGGCAGCCTCGATGTCCTCAAGCGCGCAGTCGCGCGGCGTGAACCGATTGACGATACGCCCCTTGGCCATGTGCAGCACGCGGTCCGCATGAAAGTAGACCTCCGGCACCTCGTCGGAGATCAGGATGATCGCGAGGCCGCTGGCTGCGAGTTTGGCGACGATATCGAAGATGCCGGCGCGGGCACCGACGTCCACGCCGACGGTGGGAGCGTCGAGAATGAGCAGCTTCGGACCGGTCGCCAGCCACTTGGCGATGGCGACGCGTTGCTGGTTGCCGCCGGAAAGCGTCGAAATCGCATCGTCCTGCTTGCCGATCTTGATGCCCAGATCAGTGATCCATCGGGCAACCAGCTCCTGCTTGCCGGTATCGGACAACAGCCCACCGGAGATGATGCGGTCGAGCGATGCAATGACAAGATTGTCGGCGATCGACTGCGGCTGAATGAGCCCGAGAGACAGCCGATCCTCGGAGAGATACGCGATCCCGGCCGCGATCGCGTCGCGATTGGAGGAGAAACGGACCGGCTTGCCCTCAAGCCTGATGGTACCTGCCTTCGGCTTCAACATGCCGAACAAGGAGAGCGCGAGCTCGGTGCGCCCGGCACCAAGCAGGCCGGTGATGCCGAGGGTCTCGCCGCGTCGGACGGTAAAGGAAATATCCTGAAACTGCCCCGGCCGGGTGAGACCCTCGACCTCCAGCACCACCGGATTGCTGCCGACGTCACGGACATGGATCGTCTGGTCGAAGGTCTTGCCGGTCATCAGTTCGGTGATGCGCGACTGGGTCATTCCGCTCGTCGGGTAGACGCCGACGAGCGCCCCGTCCCTCAGAACCGTCAGCCGGCTCGATATCTCGAGCACCTCGGCCAGCCTGTGGCTGACGAATACCACGGCGACACCGGATGCAGAGAGCGTCCGGACGATGTCGAGCAGATGGTCCGTTTCCGATTGCGTCAGCGAGGCAGTCGGCTCATCCATGAAGACCAGCTTGGCTTCGCCGATCAGCGCACGCGCAATCGCAACGATCTGACGCTTGGCGATCGCGTAGTCCTTCAGCGGCCGGTCGACATCCAGCGTGACGCCGAGCCGAGCCAGCGCTTTCAGCGCGGTTTCGCGCATGCTGTCGTAATTGACAAACCGGGGCCAGCGGCCAAGCACCGTCTGAAATGCGATGTTTTCGGCAACCGTCATTTCCGGAAACAGAGCAAGGTCCTGCCAGATGACCTGGATGCCTGCGGATTGCGCCGTCACCGGCGACATGTGCGTATAGGTCTGGCCGTCGTAATCGATGACGGCGCCGGACTGCGGACGGTAGACGCCGGTGATGATCTTGATCAACGTGCTCTTGCCGGAGCCGTTTTCACCGGCCAGACAGTGCACCTCGCCCGGCAGAACGTCGAAGCTGACATTCTTCAGCGCCTTGACGCCGCCGAAGGTCATATTGATGTTATGCAGGGACAACAGCGGCTCCGGGCGGCCGCTCTCCACAGTTTCAGGTGCGATCATCGTTTCGATCCGAAGAATTCCCGGGCACCACCGAGCCAGCCGAAGCCAGCCCGGCAGCCCGGGAGGAACGCGTTCGGGGAACGTTACAGGCCCATGCCCGCGAGTTCGTCCACCGTGTCCTTGTTGATCGGCAAGAGTTGATCGACGATGATGTCGTTGCCGACCGGCTTGATCACGCCAAGACCGGGAATGTCGTCGCCTTCCTTGACACTCTCACCCTTGATCAGGCGATCGGCCAGCGTCACGAAGACTTCGCCGGCCTGCTTCGGATTCCACATAAAGCCGCCGGAGATCGCATCCGCTTTGATCAGCTTCTGGCCCTGACCGGGTGAGAAGGGCCCGAGAACGAAGATTTCTCCAGTCTTGCGCCGCTCCTCGATGGCGCGGCCGGCACCGATCGGGCCTTGGCTGCCGAAAGCGAGAAAGCCCTTGAGGTCCGGATGAGCCGAGATGAGATCGAGCGCCGTCGAGCGGCTCTTGTCGACATCTTCAGCCACGCCGTACCGTTCGCCGACGAGCTTCATATCAGGATAATTTGCCTTGATGTAAGCGACCGCCGCATCGGCCCAGGCATTGTGCAGCGGAACTGTGAGCGAGCCGACGAACACGGCATATTCGCCCTTGCCACCCATCTTCTCAGCCAGAAGCTTGGCATGAGCTTCGCCGAAACCTTTGGACGAGGCCAGTTCGAAATTCCAGTCGGCGCCCTTCTGGCCGGGAGATTCATGGGTGATGACGATGATACCCGCGGCCTTGGCTTTGGCCAGAACGGGTTCAAGCACCTTGGCATCGTTCGGAACGACGCCGATCACTTTGACCTGCTGGGCGATCAGATCCTCGATGGCGCGCACCTGAAGCGCCGGGTCGGCACTCGTCGGACCCACCATGAAAGCATCGAGACCGAGCTTGGTCCCCTGCTCCTTGATCCCGGCCTCCATGGCATTGAACCACGGAATGCCACCGATCTTGACGACCACGCCAACCTTGTCGGCGGCCTGCGCAGCGAACGAAGCTCCAAGCGACAACGCTGCAGCAAGCGCTGCAATCATAAGCTTTTTCATGCTTCTCCTCCTCCGAACGTTCCGCGCAGGAACACGCCTTCGGCCGCCAATTGGCGTGCCAAGTTTCAGTTCC